>NZ_JBFUCI010000077.1:0-19154 GCF_056405335.1 Variovorax sp. P1_H12_2 | reverse complement strand
GTAAATAATTCCATCTTGCCGCGCGATGGAGCAGCCTGGTAGCTCGTTGGGCTCATAACCCAAAGGTCGCAAGTTCAAATCTTGCTCGCGCAACCAAATTCCCGATAACCCTACCAGGTTGTCGACGAAGCAAAAAAGCCCACTTTCCAGTGGGCTTTTTTGTTTCTGGGATTTCCGACTGGCGATGCAGTGGGTCCCTTTCGGGAAACACCGCGGAACCGGCTTCGCCGGGCCGCTGGTATTGCCCCCTGGAAGGGGGTGCCCGAGCCACACGAAGTGGGCGAGGCTGGGGGTCAGTCAGGTAATACCGCCGTGACCTCGATCTCGATTTTTGCGCGCGCCTCGACCAGCGCCGCCACCTGCACGCAGGTCATTGCGGGGAAATTTCGGCCCATCGCCTCGCGGTAGACCGGGCCCAGCTCGCCGAGGCGGCGGTTGTACTCGTCGCGATCCGTGATGTACCAGGTCATGCGCACCATGTGCTCCGGGCCGGCTCCGCCTTCGCGCAGCACTTCGACGATGTTGCGCAGCGCCAGGCCCGCCTGCTCGATGAAGTCGTCGGACTCGAATTGCTGCTGCGAATTCCAGCCGATCTGGCCGCCGACGAACACCGTCGTCCCGCGCGCGGCGATGCCGTTCGCATAGCCTTTGGGCGGCAGCCAGCCTGGGGGTTGCAGTTGCTTGATCATGTCATTTGCCTCAGTTTGAATCTCTGGAGTTTTCCGGTTTCGGTGCGCGGCAGCTGGGCCACGAACGCGATCTCGCGGGGGTATTTGTAGGGCGCGATGCTGGCCTTGACGTGCTCCTGCAGGGCCTTGGTCAGCGCCGCATCGCCGGTGTGCCCGGGCTTGAGCACGCAGAAGGCCTTGACGATCATGCCGCGCTCCTCGTCGGGCTTGCCGATGACGCCGCATTCGGCGACCGCCGGGTGCCTGAGCAGTGCGTCCTCGACCTCGGGGCCGCCCACGTTGTAGCCGGCGGTGACGATCATGTCGTCGGCGCGCGACTGGTAGAAGAAGTAGCCGTCCTCGTCCTCGACGAAGGCATCGCCGGGATAGTTCCAGCCGCCCCGGACGTAGTCGGCCTGCCGCGGATCGTCCAGGTAGCGGCAACCCACCGGTCCGATGATCGCCAGCTTGCCGACCGTGCCACGCGGGACTTCGTGGCCCTCGTCGTCGACCACCCTGGCCGTGAAGCCCGGCACGGCCTTGCCGACCGCGCCGCGGCGCACCTGCGCGCCGGCGGCCGAGATGTAGATGTGGAACACCTCGGTGCCGCCGATGCCGTCGAGCATCTCGAGGCCGGTGGCCTGCTTCCAGAGCTGGCGCGTGGCGTCGGGCAGTGCTTCGCCTGCGCTCACGCTGATCCGCAGGCTGGGGACGCCAGCCGCCTTCGCGAAGGCCGCCATCTGGCGGTAGAAGGTGGGCGCCGTGTAGCAGATCGTGGCCCCGATCTCCCGGATCACTTGAACCATGGTCTCTGGCGTGTAGGGCCTGTCGTGGAAGTACACCGAGGCGCCGGCCCACAGGGGGAACACCAGCAGCCCGCCGAGGCCGAAAGTGAAGGCCAGCGGCGGCGAACCGATCACGATGTCGTCGCTGCGTGCCTGCAGCACATGGCGCGGCCAGGTCTGGCACATCGCGAGCACGTCGCGGTGCGTGGTCACCGGCGCCTTGGGCTTGCCGGTGGTCCCTGATGTGAAGGCCAACAGCGCGATGTCGTCGGCGGCCGTGGGGCAGGCCTGGAAGACGCCGCTCTTCGCCGCGGCGCGCGCAGCCAGGGAGTCGGGGGCGTCCAACCGATCGAACGCCACGATCGTGCGCAGCACCGGGTGAGCCCGTTGCGCCATCTCCAGTTCGTCGAGCAGCTTCTCTTCGCACAGCGCGACCGTGGGTTGGGCCTTCTCGACGATCTCGCCAAGCTCCTTGGCGCGCAGCAGCGGCATGGTGGCGACCGCGATCAGGCCGGCCTTGACCACGGCGAGCCAGGCCAGCGCCATCGCGATCGAATTGCCTCCGCGCAGCAGCACCCGGTTGCCCGGCACCAGGCGCAGGTCCTCGGTCAGCACCTGGGCGATGCGGTTGACCTCCGTCGYCGCCTCGGCATAGCTCAGCGTGCGGCCGGGAGCGCGCAGCATCGGCTGGTCGCCAAGGCCCCGGGCGATTGCCTTGTCGAGCAGTTCCTCGACCAGGTTCAGCTGGTCGGGCAACTGCAGTTCGGGCAGGTCGTAGCGGAAGATCGGCAACTGCTCCGCCGGCGGCAGCCGGTCATGCACGAAGCGGTCGGTTTGCGCGCTGGCGGTCATGAATTCCTCCCTGGCCCCCACGCTCCGCGCTGCGCGTCGTCGCTGCCCCCCGAGGGGGCGCCGTCCGTCTTGGGGCGGCCCGGCGACGGACGCAACACGGCCTTGCCGATGATCAGTTGCTGGACTTCGGTCGCGCCCTCGTAGATGCGCAGCGAACGGATGTCGCGGTAGAGGCTCTCGACCTTGGTGCCGACCTTGACGCCCAGGCCGCCGTGCATCTGCAGGGCCATGTCGATCACCCGGCTGGCATTCTCGGTGGCGCACATCTTCGCCATGGCGGCGGCCGCCGTCAGGTCGCCGACGGCGGGCTCGCCGCGGCGCTCGCTGTCGTCGCGCATCCAGGCCGCGCGGTAGGTCAGCAGCGCCGCGCTGTCGATCAGCGCCGCCATCTCGCCGAGCTTGGCCTGCGTGAGCTGGAAGTCGGCCAGCGTCTGGCCGAACATCTTGCGTTTCTGCGCATGCTGGACGGCTTCGGACAGGGCGCGGCGGGCCATGCCGAGCGCGGCGCCGGCCACCGAGGCGCGGAAGATGTCGAGCGTGCGCATCGCCAGCTTGAAGCCGCCGTTGAGCTCTCCGAGCTGGGCCGTGCGCGGCACCGTGCAGCCGTCGAAGCGCAGGGTCGCGAGCGGATGCGGCGCCATGACCTCGATGTGCGCGGAGGTGTCGAGGCCGGGCGTGTTCGCATCGACGATGAAGGCCGTGATCCCGCGCGAGCCGGCGCTCGGATCGGTCTTGGCGAACACGCAGTAGAAGTCGGCGATGCCGCCGTTGCTGATCCAGGTCTTGTCGCCGGTGAGGCGCCAGCCGTCGGCGCTGGGCTCGGCGCGCATCGCCATCGCGCCGACGTCGGAGCCGGCCTCGGGCTCGCTCAGCGCGAAGGCCGCGATCTTGTCGCCGCGGCCCACCGGGGCCAGGTAGTCGGCGTGCTGCGTGCCGGTGCCGGCGAGCGTGATGGCGCCGCTTCCAAGCCCCTGCATCGCAAAGGCGAAGTCGGCCAGCGGCGAGTGGAAGGCGAGGGTCTCGCGCAGCAGCACCAGGGCGCGCGAATCGAGGCGCTCGAGCGCGCCGCCGGAACTCGCCGGCACGCAATAGCGCAGCCAGCCGCCATCGCCGAGGCGCCGCACCCAGTCGCGGCAGGCGGCGCGGTCGTCGCGCTCGTCCACCGATTGCGCCGCGGCCCAGGGCAGCAGCTCGCGCGCGAGGGTGCGGTGCGCGGCGTCGAAGAAGGGCAGCGCGAGATGCGCCGTCGACGGATCTACAGCGGAGGCGGCCATGAGGTCAATCTCCCTGGAAGGCGGGCTTGCGCTTGGCGGCGAAGGCCTCGTAGGCGCGCTTGAAGTCCCCGGTCTGCATGCAGATCGCCTGCGCCTGGGCCTCGGACTCGATCGCCTGGTCGATGGTCATCGACCATTCCTGCGACAGCATGGTCTTGGTCATGCCGTGGGCGAAGCTGGGGCCTTCGGCCAGGTCGCGGGCGACCGCCGTGGCGGCGCCGAGCAGGGCATCGCTCTCGTGCAGTGCATTGAAGAAGCCCCAGGCATGGCCTTCCTGGGCGGTCATGGCGCGGCCGGTGAAGAGCAGCTCGGAAGCGCGGCCCTGGCCGATCATGCGCGGCAGCAGCGCGCAGGCGCCCATGTCGGCGCCGGCCAGTCCGACCCGCGTGAACAGGAAGGCGGTGCGGGTGGCGGGCGAGCCGTAGCGCAGGTCGCAGGCCAGCGCGATCATGGCGCCGGCACCGGCGCAGACGCCGTCGATGGCGCCGACGATCGGCTGCGGGCAATGGCGGATGGCCTTGACGAGGTCGCCGGTCATGCGCGTGAACTCGAGCAGTTCGGGCATCTTCATCTGCGTCAGTGGGCCGATGATCTCGTGCACGTCGCCGCCGGAGCAGAAGTTGCCGCCCGCGCCGGTGACCACGATCGACTTGACGTCGGTGGCGAAGCTCAGCGCCCGGAACAGGTCGCGCAACTCGGCGTAGGAGTCGAAGGTCAGCGGGTTCTTTCGCTCGGGACGGTTCAGCGTCACGGTGCCGACGCCGGCCTCGAAGGCCCACGAGAAATGCTCGGCCTGGTAGCCGGCCTTGGGTTCGAACTGTGCGCGCATGGGACTTGCCGCGCCGATGTAGTGCTTCATAGGGCCTCCGCCATTTGTTGATGAGAATGCTGCTTGACCTTGCCGAGCAGCTTGTGGAGCTGGGTGATTTCCTTCGGGGTCAGCGACGCGAAGGCGTCGCAGATCCAGGCTTCGTGCTGTTGCGCCATCTCGTTGAACAGCTTGCGGCCGCGTGCCGTGAGTCGCACGCGCCAGGCGCGGCGGTCGCCGGCGACGTCGACGCGCTCGACCAGGCCCTCGGCGACCAGCTGGTCGGTGATGCCGGTGACGTTGCCGCCCGTGACCATCATGCGGCGCGACAGCTCGTTCATCTTGAGTCCCTCGGGCGCGCGCTCGAGCTGCGACATCAGGTCGAAGCGCGGCAGCGTGGTGGCGAACTGCTCGCGCAGCTCGTTGCGGACCTGCTTCTCGATCAGCTGGGTGCAGGTCAGCAGGCGCAGCCAGAGCCGGAGCTCGTCCGGGTGCTCGCTGTGGGCGCGGGCTTCGAGGTCCATGTCAGTGCCCGCCCGGCCGCCCGAAGGGCACTGAGCGCCCCCTCGGGGGGCAGCGATACACGAAGTGATGAGCGTGGGGGCATTTCATGTCAGTGTTCCTCTTCGGCGGCGCGCGGAGCGGCCGCCAGCGCCGCCGCGAGCTGCTGCTGCTTGGCGATCTCGCGGTACATCTGGTCGCGCCCGCTCAGGTACTGCTTCGGCCAGTCGACTTCGCGGCTTTGCAGCTTGGCGGCTTCGTGCAGCGTCCAGGCCGGGTCGGCCAGGTGCGGCCGGGCGATCGCGCAGAGGTCGGCGCGGCCCGCGGCGATGATGCTGTTGGCCTGGTCGGCGTCGGTGATGGCGCCCACCGCGATGGTCGAGATGCCGACCTCGTTGCGGATCCGATCGGCGAAGGGCGTCTGGTACATGCGGCCGTACACCGGCTTGGCGGCGCGCGTGGTCTGGCCCGAGGAGACGTCGATGAAGTCGCAGCCGGCCGCCTTGAAGGCACGTGCCATCACGACCGCGTCGGCGTCGGTGTTGCCGCCCGGCGCCCAGTCGTGGGCCGAGATCCGCACGCTCATCGGGCGCTCGGCCGGCCAGGCGGCGCGCATCGCGCGGAACACCTCGAGCGGGTAGCGCAGGCGGTTCTCGATGCTGCCGCCGTAGTCGTCGCTGCGCAGGTTGGTCAGCGGGCTCAGGAAGGCCGACAGCAGGTAGCCGTGGGCGCAGTGCAGTTCGAGCCAGTCGAAGCCGATCTCGGCGGCGCGGCGGGCGGAGGCGACGAACTGGTCGCGCATCAGGTCCATCTCCGCCCGGGTCATCGCCGCGGGCAGCTGATTCTGCTCGCCATAGGCCAGTGCGCTGGCGGCCAGCAGCGGCCAGTTGCCGTCCTCGAGCGGCTCGTCGGTGCCTTCCCAGCCGACCTGGGTCGAGCCCTTGGGTCCGCTGTGGCCGAGCTGCATGCCGATCTTCGCGCTCGACTGGCCGTGGACGAAGTCGACGATGCGCTGGAACGCCGCCTGCTGGGCGTCGTTGTAGAGCCCGGTGCAGGCCGGCGAGATGYGGCCTTCGGGCGTCGGGCTGGTCATCTCGACCATCACCATCGCGGCGCCGCCGAGCGCGCGTGCGCCCAGGTGCACCAGCAGGAAGTCCTGCGGCACGCCGTCGACCGCGCTGTAGGTCGCCATCGGGGAGACCAGGATGCGGTTCTTGAGCTCGAGCCCGCGCACCTTGAGCGGCATCAGCATCGGGGCGATCGGCTTGCCGCCCGACAGCCACTGCTCATAGCCGCCCAGCCATTGCGTGTCGCGCAGGCGCAGGTTCTCGTGGCTGATGCGCTGCGATCGCGTGAGCAGCGAATAGGCGAACTGCTCGATCTCCATGCCGGTGTAGCGCGGCACGTTCTCGAACCACTCGGTGGAGTTGCGCGCCGCGTTCTGGATCTTCAGCACTTCGACGCTGCGGCGGGCCTCGTAGGCCTCGAGCACCGGGCCGATGTCGCCGCCGCTTTCGAATTCGTTCGCCAGGTCGATCGCGTCCTCGAGCGCCAGCTTGGTGCCCGAGCCGATCGAGAAGTGCGCCGTGTGGGCGGCGTCGCCCATCAGCACCACCGGCACCGTCTTGCCGTCGACCTCGATGTGGTGCGTCCAGTGGGCGCAGACCACGCGCGGGAAGCGGATCCAGTTGGCGGAGCCGCGCAGGTGGGTGGCGTTGCTGATCAGCGTGTGGCCGCCCAGGTACTTGGCGAACAGCTTCTCGCAGAAGGCGATGGCTTCGGGCTGCTCCATCTTGTCGAGTCCGTGGGCCTGCCAGACGGCCTCGGGCGTCTCGACGATGAAGGTCGAGGTCTTGTCGTCGAACTGGTAGGCGTGGGCCTGGAACCAGCCGTGCTCGGTCTGCTCGAAGGCGAAGGTGAAGGCGTCGAAAGTCTGGTGGGTGCCGAGCCAGACGAAGCGGCACTGGCGCAGGTCGATGTCGGGCTGGTAGACCTCGGCGTAGCGCTGGCGGATGCGGCTGTTGAGCCCGTCGCTCGCGATCACGAGGTCGGCCTTGTACTGCGCCGCCAGGGCCTGGTCGTCGGTGGCGTCGGTCTCGAACACCAGCTCGACGCCGAGCTCGAGGCAGCGCTCCTGCAGGATGTTGAGCAGCCGCTTGCGCCCGATGCCGCAGAAGCCATGGCCGCCCGAACGCACCTGCCGGCCCTTGAAGAAGACCTGGATGTCGTCCCAGTGATGGAACTCGCGACCGATCAGCGCCGCGGTGGGGGCGTCGGCGGCGGCGAGGTTGGCCAGCGTCTGGTCGCTCAGCACCACGCCCCAGCCGAAGGTGTYGAACGGGCGGTTGCGCTCGATCACCGTGACCTCCAGCGAAGGCTGCCGGGCCTTCATCAGAAGCGCGAAGTAGAGCCCAGCGGGGCCGCCGCCGATGCAGAGCACGCGGCGAAGATTCGGTGTGAAGCTATTCATGGATAAATAGTTTAGACATAAACGATCTCGTGTCAACCATGGGAAGCCCGAGGTTCCCGGCTCCACCGGTTGACGAGCCTCATTTCGCTGGCAAGAATGTTCTGTATGCAAAGCCTGATACCGAAGATCGAGTCCCAGCTTTCCTCGCTGTCCGTTCCCATCGCGCTGCAACTCCCCGATGGCCGGCAGGTGGCCAAGGCCGGGGCCCGTGTCACCCTGGCTTTCAAGGACTGGTCCGAGCTGACCAAGCTGGCGGGTCGCCAGATCGGCTCCATCGGCGAGTCCTACGTCGAGGGCCGCATCCAGATCGAGGGCGCCATGCGCGACCTGATCGATGCCGCGGTCGGCCTGCTGCCCGGCAATCCGGCCGAGACCAACACCAGCTGGTGGAGCCGCCTGCAGCGCCGCGCCAAGTCACGCGGCTCGCATTCGCTGGGCAAGGATGCGGCCCAGATCGAGTTCCACTACGACGTCTCCGACGATTTCTACGCCTTGTGGCTCGATCCGCGGCGGGTCTATTCGTGCGCCTATTTCGGCAGCGCCGACATGACGCTGTCGCAGGCCCAGGAGGCCAAGCTCGACCACATCTGCCGCAAGCTGATGCTGAAGCCGGGCGAGCGCTACCTGGACATCGGCTCCGGCTGGGGCGCGCTGCTGATGTGGGCGGCCGAGCACTACGGCGTGGACGCCACCGGCATCACGCTGTCGAAGAACCAGCATGCCCACGTGCAGCACCTGATCGAGGAGAAGGGGCTGCAGGGCCGGGTGCGGGTCGAGCTGCGCGACTACCGCCAGCTCGACAGTGCCAAGCCCTTCGACAAGATCTCGTCGGTCGGCATGTTCGAGCACGTCGGCAGCGCCAACATGGGGACCTACTTCCGCAAGCTCCATTCGCTGCTGGCGCCCGGCGGCCTGGTGATGAACCACGGCATCACCTCGGGCCAGCTCGACTACCATCAGCTCGGCGCCGGCATGGGCGACTTCATCGAGAAGTACATCTTCCCGGGCGGCGAATTGCTGCACGTGACCCACGTGCTGCGCGAGACCGCGGCTGCGGGGCTGGAGATGGTCGATACCGAGAACCTGCGGCCGCACTATGCGCGCACGCTGTGGGCCTGGTCCGACGCCCTCGAGGCGCGGCTCGGCGAGGCGCGCGAAGTGCTCCAGCGGGGCGGCGGCCGCCAGGGGGAGAACGCCGAGCGCATCCTGCGCGCCTACCGGCTCTACCTGGCCGGCTCGGCGATGTGCTTCGAACAGGGCTGGATCTCGCTGCACCAGATGCTGTCGACCCGCCCGGACGGCCGGGTCGAGGCGCGCGCGCTGCGTGGCGCGCAATCGGAGTACCCTTTCGTTCGCGACCACATCTACAAATAAGAGAGGCACCATGCTGTATCGATTCCAATCGCGAGCCACCCCCCCTTTCGTGATGCTCGAAATCCACGCGCGCCAGCTGCTCGAAATCATCGGCAAGGCGCCGGCGCACGAGGGCGTCATCACGGGAGCACAGATGCCGGCCGCCATTTCGGCGCTCGAGGCGGCCGTGGCGCGCGAGAGCCGCAATGTCCACAATGCCGACGACTATGCGGTCGAGGGCCACGACAACGAAGCCGAGAAGCAGCACATCGGCCTGCACCAGCGAGCCGCACCGCTGCTGCACATGCTCAAGGACTCGCTGGCCGACGGCAAGGATGTCATCTGGAATACTTGAGCTCGCCCCCAGGTTGGGCTCACTTCGTGTAGCCCGCCCACCCCCTACCGGGGGCAACACCAGCGGCCCGGCGGAGCCGGTTCCGCGGTGTTTCACCAACGGGCCTGGCTGCGCCGGCCAAGTCAATCAGCCGTTTGGTCGTTCGGCGGCGGCGCGAAGCGCACGCCTGTTCGTGGGCAGTCGCGGAACTGGCTTCGCCGGGCCGCTGACTGCGCCCCCTGGAAGGGGGCGGGCGGCTACACGCAGTGAGCCAACCTGGGGGTCAGTCCACTTTCGCGCCGGAGGCTTTGACGACCTTCGCCCACTTGGTGTGCTCGGAGTCGATCAGCTTGGCGAAGTCGGCGGGTGAATTGCCGCTGGGGATGGCGCCCTGGGCGACCAGTTTTTCCTTCACGGCGGGGGCGGCCAGCGCCTTCGCCACTTCCTGCTGGATGCGGTTGACGATGTCCGGCGGCGTGCCGGCCGGGGCCAGCAGGCCGAACCACGAACTGGCCTCGTAGCCCTTGAGCGCGGGGCCGCCGGCTTCCTCGACGGTCGGCACGTCGGGCAGGGCCGGCGAACGCTGCGAACTGGTGACGGCCAGCGCCTTGAGCTTGCCGCCCTTGATCTGCTGCATCGAGGACGGCAGGTTGTCGAACATCACGTCGGCATTGCCGCCCACCATGTCCATCAGCGCCGGGCCCGATCCGCGGTACGGGATGTGGGTCATGTAGCTGCCGGTCATGCTCTTGAAGAGCTCGCCCGCCAGATGGATCGAGGTGCCGCTGCCGCTCGAGGCCATGTTGAGCTTGCCGGGATTCGCCTTCGCGTATTTGACGAAGTCGGCGACGTTGTTGATGTTGAGCGCGCGCGCCTTGTCGGCGTTCATTTCCATCACGTTGGGCACCGCCGCCACCAGCGTGACCGGCGCGAAGTCCTTGATCGGGTCGTAGGGCAGCTTGGGGTACAGCGCGCGGTTGATGCCGTGCGTGCCGACCGTGCCCATCAACAGCGTGTAGCCGTCGTTCGGCGCCCGGGCGACGATCTCGGCGCCGACGTTGCCGCCGGCGCCGGCGCGGTTGTCGACGATGAACTGCTGGCCGAAGGCCTTCGACAGCTCGGGCGCCACGGCGCGGGCCAGGATGTCGGTGGTGCCGCCGGGTGCGAAGGGCACCACGATCCGCACCGGCTTGTTCGGCCAGGTGGCCTGGGCCGCCGCAGGGCCGGCCAGGAGGATCAGTGCGGCGGTCGCCGCCAGCGTCAGGGCGGCGCGGCGCGGAAAAGAGGGGGAGAAGGTCATGGGCTGTTTGTAGCGGCTAAGCCGCCCTGGCGTCGCAGGTGGAAACCCCGGGCGGTCCGAAAACGACCGCCGGGCCTCAGCCGCCCAGCATGCGCCGCGCGAAGTCCTGCTCGCGCAGCCGTTCGACCACGAAATCGACGAAGACCCGGGTCTTGGCCGGCAGCAGCTTCTTGCTYGGGTAGTAGAGCGAGATCGGCCCGTTGTCCGCATACCAGCCGGGCAGCAGGCGCACCAGCGCGCCGCTCTGCAGGGCGGGCAGGGCAAATGCCATCGGCAGCAGTGCCACGCCCAGGCCCATGACCGCGGCATCGCGCATCGCTTCGGGGTCGCTGAAGATCAGCCGCGGCCGGGTCTCTGCCACGCCTTCGTCGCCGGCCCTGTTGCGCAGCGTCCAGGCCCGCACGCGGCCGGTCGGGGAGGAGCGGCGGACGATGCCCTCGTGGGCGGCGAGGTCGCCCGGACGGCGCGGCAGCGGCTTGCCGTCCAGGTAGCTCGGAGCGGCGGTGGCCACGATGTGGATGCGCGCCAACTCGCGCGCCACCAGGCCCTGTGTCAGCTCGATGCCGCCACCGACGCCGGCATCGAAGCCTTCGCCGATCAGGTCGACCTGCCGGTTGTCGAAGTGCCAGTCGGGCAGCACGGCCGGATAGCGCGCCAGGAAGTCGGACAGCAGCGGCAGCAGGTAGGCGCGGCCGAAAGCCTGGCCCATGCTGACCTTGAGGGTGCCGGCGGGCGCGCCGTCGTCCTGCGCGATGCCGGCGACGGCGTCGACCAGCGTGCCGAGGGCGCCGCCGATCTGACGGAACAGGCGCTCGCCGCTTTCGGTCAGCGTCAGCTTGCGGGTGCTGCGCTGGAACAGCCGCACGCCGAGGCCGGTCTCCAGCCGCGCCACGTTCTTGCTCACGGCCGCGGGGGTGAGGCCGAGCTGGCGGGCAGCAGCTGAAAAGCTCCCGGCCTCGGCGCTGCGGACGAAGGATTCGAGGTGGCTGAGAGGCTGCATTCCGTCATTTTCAACTGATAGTTGAATTTAATGCGGCAGATTGATGGCTTCCGCGAGCGCAATGGAATACCGACACTGAGGCCATACCCACTGCTTCAGGAGCAAATCATGTCCACCGTCCCCTCTGTTCAAGCCCTTCAACCCCTCCAACCCCTCCAGGCCGGCAAGGTCGCCCTCGTCACCGGCGGCTCGCGCGGCATCGGTGCCGCCGTCGTGCGGCGCCTTGCTCGCGACGGCGCCGCGGTCGCATTCACCTATGCCGCCAATGAGGCCGCGGCCCGGGCGCTGGCCAGCGAGATCGAGGCCGCCGGCGGCCATGCGCTGGCGATCCAGGCCGACAGCGCCGATGCCGGCGCGCTCGGCGCGGCGGTCGCGCTGGCGGCGAAGACCTTCGGCCGGCTCGACATCCTGGTCAACAACGCCGGTGTCTTTCTCGGCGGCAGCGTCGACCAGATGACGCTCGAGGACTTCGACCGCACGCTCGACGTCAATGTGCGGGCGGTGTTCGTCGCCACGCAGGCGGCCGTGCGCCACATGGGCGAGGGCGGCCGCGTCATCACCATCGGCAGCACCAACGCCGAGCGCATGCCCTGGCCCGGCTTCGCCGCCTATGCGATGAGCAAGTCGGCACTCAGCGGCCTGACCCGCGGGCTGGCGCGCGACCTCGGGCCGCGCGGCATCACGGTCAACAACGTGCAACCCGGCCCCGTCGATACCGAGATGAATCCGGCCGGCGGTCCGAACGCCGAATCGATGCACGCGCTGATGGCGCTGCCGCGGCACGGCCGTGGCGAGGAGATCGCCGGCATGGTGGCCTACCTCGCGAGCCCCGAGGCCGCGTTCGTGACCGGCGCCAGCCTCAGCATCGACGGCGGCTTCTCAGCCTGAGGCCTGTGCATCCGCCACCGAGGCGATCAGCTTGTCGAGCGTGCCGTTGAGCTGCTGCAGTTCTTCGGCGGCGACGCCTGCGAACAGTTCGGCCTCGCGCTGGCGCGCCTGCACCACGACCGCCGCGTAGACGGCCTTGCCGGCGCTGCTCAGGTGGAGCCGGCTGCGGCGCTGGTCGGTCGGATCCTCGTGCCGGTGCAGGCGCCTGGCGCGCTGCAAACCCGCGAGGGCACGGCTCACCGCCATCTTGTCGAGCCCGGTGAGGTCGGCGAGCTGCGTCGCCGTGAGGCCGGGACAGCCGCCGAGCAACGCCATCACGCGCCATTCGTTGAGCGTGAGCTGGTGCTCGCGGCCGACGCGCTGCTGGAAGGGCCGCGCCGTCAGGTTGACGACCCGCACCAGCTTCAGGAAGACCATGTCTTCCACCGCCTCGGCGCCCGCCGGGTTCATCCGCGCAAGCTCCGGGCGGCGTTGACGATCTGCGCGGCGCCGACCCGCGACTGGGCTTCGAGCACCGGCGCGTAGCCGACCGGAATGCGCGGCGCACCGAGCCGGGCGATGCGGCAGCCGGTCGCCTCGGCCGCGGTGGCCGCGATCTCGGCCCCGAAGCCCGCGGCCTGGACCGCCTCGTGAACCACCAGCAGGCGCCCGGTGCGGCCGCAGGAGTCGAGCACCGCCTCGCGGTCCCACGGCCACAGCGTGCGCAGGTCGATCAGGTCGACCTCGATGCCTTCGGCCGCCAGCGTCTCGCAGGCGGTGCTGCAGGCCTGGATTTGCCGACCCCAGCTCACCAGCGTGAGCGCGTCGCCGCGGCGCCGGTGGGCGGCCTTGCCGAGCGGCACCTCGAGGCTTTCGTCGACCGGGCCCTGCGCGCTCCACAAGGTCTTGTGCTCGATGTAGACCACCGGATCGCCGCACTGCAGCGCGGCGCGCAGCAGCGAATAGTTGTCCTGCGGCGTGTCCGGGCAGACCACCACCACGCCCGGCAGGTGCGCGAACCAGGCTTCGAGCGACTGCGAATGCTGCGCCGCCGAGGCATCCCAGATGCCGCCGGGCATGCGGGCCACCAGCGGCACGCGGCCCTGGCCGCCGAACATGAAGCGGTTCTTGGCGGCCTGGTTGACCAGCTCGTCCATGCCGCAGAGCGCGAAATCGACCACCCGCATCTCGACCACCGGCCGCAGCCCCGCCAGCGCCATGCCGACACCGGCGCCCATGATGGCGGCCTCGGAGATCGGCGTGTCGATCACGCGCTCGGCGCCGAAGCGCTGCTGCAGGCCCCGGTACTGGCCGAAGATGCCACCGCGGCCGACGTCCTCGCCGAGCACCACCACGCGCGGGTCGGCTTCCATCTCGCGCTGCACCGCCAGCACGGCGGCTTCGGCGTAGCTGAGCTGCCGGACCGCGGTGGCCGACAGGTCCTGTGTCATATCCATTGTCCGGCTCCGGTGGTCTGCACGTCGGTGAAGGCAGCGCCGGCGTCGGGCCAGGGCGCGGCGTCGGCGGTGGCGAGGGCCGATTCGACCTCGGCGTGGGCCTGGTTCTCGATCGCGGCCAGCGCGGCGGGCTCGATGCCGCTCGCGACCAGCCGTTCGCGCGCCCGTGCGATCGGGTCGGTCTGGAGCGCCGACGCCAGTTCGGCCGGATCCCGGTAGGCGGCGGGGTCGACCGAGACATGGCCCTTCACGCGGTAGGTGAGGGCGTGCAGCAGGCGCGGACCGCCACCGGCGCGCACCTCGGCGACCAGCCGGCGGGCCGCGGCGTGGACCGCGAACACCTCGTTGCCGTCGACCTGGGTGGCCGCGATGTCGAGCGCCTCGGCACGGGCCGAGGCGCCGTCGCCGGCGGTCATCGGGCCGCTGGCGGTGGTGGCGCTCCAGCGGTTGTCCTCGCAGACGAACAGCACCGGCAACCGGTACACGCGGGCCCAGTTCAGCGATTCGAGGAAGGGCCCGCGATTGATCGCGCCGTCGCCGAAGAAGCAGACCGTGATGGCGTCCTTCTTCTGCAGTTTCTGGGCGTGCGCCGCACCGACCGCGATCGGCAGGCCGGCCGCGACCACGCCATTGGCGCCCAGCATGCCGACCGAGAAGTCGGCGATGTGCATCGAGCCGCCCTTGCCGCCGTTGAAGCCGCTGGCTTTGCCGAACAGCTCGCACATCATGCGGCTCAGGTCGGCGCCCTTGGCCAGCGTATGGCCATGGCCACGGTGGGTGGAAGTCAGGTAGTCGGCGGGCACCAGGTGGGCGCAGACGCCGGCCGGCACGGCCTCCTGGCCGGTCGACAGATGCAGCGGCCCGCGCACCTTGGCGGCTCCCGCCGCTTCCTGTCCATAGGCGCTGACGCCGCCCTGGCTGGCCGCCTCGGCGGCGTTCTCGAAGGCGCGAATGCGCACCATCGTGCGGTAGAGCGCCAGGCGCTCCGGCGCTGAAACCTCAGAATCCATCTTGTCTCCGGCTTATGCACCACGTGCTCTCAGCCAGAAATCGTATCGGTTGTGACTAATCAGGCGGCAGCGCATTTACCCGCAGGGATTGTCCTGATGCCGCCGCACCGAGCGGCAGACATAGTTAGTTCGTTGCTCAAACTAATAAGCCGCACAACCCCAAAGCTGGAGACCACCCCATGAATCTCGCCCGCACCCTTCCTGCCCTGGCCGTCCTGGCCCTGGGCCTCAGCGCCCTCGGCGCCGCTGCCCAGACCGTGGTCGGCGTGAGCTGGTCCAATTTCCAGGAAGAGCGCTGGAAGACCGACGAGGCCGCGATCAAGGCCCAGCTCGAGAAGCTCGGCGCCAAGTACATCAGCGCCGACGCCGGCGGCTCGCCCGAGAAGCAGCTCGGCGACATCGAGGGCCTGATGTCCAAGGGCGCCAAGGCATTGATCGTGCTCGCGATGGACAAGGACGCGATCCTGCCGGCGGTCAACAAGGCGATGAAGCAGAAGGTGCCGGTGGTGGCCTACGACCGGCTGATCGAGACGCCCGGCGTTTTCTACATCACCTTCGACAACACCGAGGTCGGGCGGATGCAGGCGCGCGCCGTCTACACGGTCCAGCCCAAGGGCAACTACGTGATGATCAAGGGCTCGCCGACCGATCCGAATGCCAACTTCCTGCGGGCCGGCCAGCAGGAGGTGATCGCCGAGGCGGTCAAGAAGGGCGACATCAAGATCGTCGGCGACGAGTTCACCGACGGCTGGAAGCCCGAGGTGGCGCAGAAGAACATGGAGCAGATCCTCACCAAGGCCGGCAACAAGGTCGATGCGGTGGTGGCCTCGAACGACGGCACGGCCGGCGGCGCGGTGGCGGCGCTCACGGCCAAGGGCATCCGCGGCATTCCGGTGTCGGGCCAGGACGCCGACTTCGCGGCGCTGAACCGGATCGCGCTTGGCACGCAGACCGTCTCGGTCTGGAAGGACTCGCGCGAGCTGGGCCGCGAGGCCGCCTCGGCGGCAGTCGCGCTGGCCGGCGGCAAGCCGGCCGAGAAGGCCGTCGACTGGAGCGGTGGCGAAAAGAAGCTGGCAATCTCTTCGCGCTTCCTGACCCCGGTGCCGATCACGCGCGACAACCTCGACGTGGTCGTGAAGGCGGGCTGGATCAAGAAGGACGAGCTCTGCAAGGGCGTGAGCGGCGACAAGGCCCCTCCCGCCTGCAAATGAAGTTCACCCCCAGGTTGGCCCACTTCGTGTGGCCGCCCACCCCCTCTCCGGGGGCAACACCAGCGGCCCGGCAAAGCCGGTTCCACGGTGTTCTTGGAAGGAGGC
Organism: Variovorax sp. P1_H12_2; assembly: GCF_056405335.1. Classification (NCBI taxonomy): domain Bacteria; kingdom Pseudomonadati; phylum Pseudomonadota; class Betaproteobacteria; order Burkholderiales; family Comamonadaceae; genus Variovorax; species Variovorax sp. P1_H12_2. The sequence continues at coordinate 3,159 of NZ_JBFUCI010000077.1, read as the reverse complement.
GATCCCCATGAACTCGTCATCGAGCATGTGGCGTCGCAGCGGGGTCGATCTCCGGCTGCTGCTGATGAGCGTGCTGCTGGTGGCGATGGCGATCGTTTTCCATGTGATGTCGGGCGGCGTGTTCCTGTCGCCCGAGAACCTCTACAACATCGCGCAGCAGACCGCGGTGGTCGGTATCGTCTCGACCGTGATGGTGCTGGTCATCGTGGCGCGCCACATCGATCTGTCGGTCGGGTCGGTGATGGGCTTCGTCGGCGTGCTGATCGCCTACCTGCARTACAGCGCGGGCTGGTCGTGGCCGGCCGCCTGCCTGGCCGGGCTGGCGGTGGCGCTGCTGGTGTCGCTCTACCAGGGCGGCTTGACCGCGGTGCTCGGCGTGCCGTCGTTCGTGGTCACGCTGGGTGGGCTGATGTCGTTCCGCGGCGCTGCCTTCCTGGTGGCCGACGGCAAGACGCAGCCGGTCAACGACGAGTTCTTCCAGCGCCTCGGTGGCGGCTACGACGGCGGCATCGGCACCACGGCAACCTGGGTGCTGGCGGCGCTGGTGGCCGTCGTGATCTTCGCGCGCATGCTGCAGAAACGGCGCGCGCGGCAGCGCCACGAGATGCCGGTCGAGCCTCTGTGGCTGGACCTGCTGCTGGCCGCGTTGCCCGCGGCGGTGGTGTTCGCCTTCGCCGCCACCATGAACAACTACCAGATCTCGTCGAAGACCGAGGCCCAGGGCATCCCGATTCCGGTGCTGATCTGGGCCGTGGTGGCCGTGGTGCTGTCCTTCATCGTGCATCGCACGCGCTTCGGGCGCTATGTGTTCGCGATGGGCGGCAACCCCGACGCGGCGGCGCTGGTCGGTATTCCGGTCCAGCGCGTGACGCTGATGCTGTTCGCGCTGCTGGCGGTGCTGGTGACCATCGCCGCGATCGTCTCGATCGCGCGGCTCAACGCCGGCACCAATTCGCTCGGCACCGGCATGGAGCTGTACGTGATTGCGGCGGCGGTGATCGGCGGCACGGCGCTGGCCGGCGGCAGCGGCTCGATCTTCGGCTCGGTGCTGGGGGCGCTGATCATGCAGTCGCTCGACAGCGGCATGCTGCTGCTCGACGTGCCGATCGGCAAGCGGATGGTGATCATCGGCCAGGTGCTGATCGTCGCCGTCGTCTTCGATGTTCTGTATCGCAAGAAGTTCGGAGAGAACTGAGATGACGACCCATCCTCCCCTGGTCGAACTGCGCGAGATCCGCAAGGCCTTCGGCGGCGTCAAGGCGGTCGACGGCGTCAGCGTCAACCTCTACCCCGGCGAAGTGGTGGCGCTGCTGGGCCACAACGGCGCCGGCAAGTCGACCCTGATGAAGATGCTCGCGGGCGCCTATCCGATCGACTCCGGCGACACGCTGATCGCAGGCGAAAAGGTCAACATCCGCACGCCCTCCGAAGCCCAGGCGCAGGGCATCGAGACCATCTACCAGACCTTGGCGCTGGCCGACAACCTCGACTCGGTCGCCAACCTGTTCCTCGGTCGCGAGAAGCTCACGCCCTGGCGCACGCTCGACGATCACTTCATGGAAGGCCAGGCGCGCCGCGTGTTCCAGCGCCTGAACAAGAACTTCACCAACATCCGGGTGCCGGTGCGGCGCCTGTCGGGCGGCCAGCGGCAGGTGGTGGCGATCTCGCGGGCGCTGTACTTCAACGCCCGCATCCTGATCATGGACGAGCCCTGCGCCGCGCTCGGGCCCGAGGAGACCGCGATGGTCGGCGCGCTGGTGAAGCAGCTCAAGGCCGACGGCGTCGGCATCTTCCTGATCACCCACGACATGCCCGACGTGTTCGGCCTCAGCGACCGCCTCGCGGTGATGAAGAACGGCCGGCTGGTCGGCACCTACCGCACGGCCGACGTGACCGAGGACGAGGTGCTCGGAATGATCATTGCCGGCAAGCGGCCCGAGGGCAAGGCGCAAGCCGAGCACGCGAAGGGCACATGAGCCCCCACGCTTCGCACTGCGTGTCGTCGCTGCCCCCCGAGGGGGCGCAGTCCGCCCTTGGGGCGGCCCGGCGAGCGGCCTGAGGCCAGGGACGGATGAAGACCACGGGCGACCAGCAGCTGGTCAAGCGCATCAACCGCAGCGTGCTGCTGCGCCTGCTGCGGGCGCGGCCGGGGCTGTCGCGCGCCCGGCTCGCCGCGGAAAGCGGCCTGACCAAGTCGACCGTGAGCCTGCTGGTGCGCGAGCTGCTCGACGACGGCTGGCTCGATGAAACCGGCCCACCGGTGGCCGACGGCCTGGGCCGGCCGTCGACGCCGCTGTCCATCCACGTCGGCGTGCGCGCGCTGGTCGGCGTCGAGATTGCGATCGAGGTGGTGCGCGTGGTCTGCGTGTCGCTGCGGGGCGAGGTGCTGTACTCCGAATCGCAGCCGCTGGCCGATCATGCGCCGCCGGTGGTGTGCGCGCAGGTCGCGCGCATGGTGGCGGCGGCGCACGCGCACCTCCTGGCCGCGGGCTTGCGGCTGTCGGGCATCGGCGTCGGCGTGCCGGGCGCGGTGGACGACGCCACCGGCACGGTGCGCTTCGCGCCCAACCTGGGTTGGCGTCAACTGAGCCTGTTGCCCCGATTGACCGAAGCGCTGGCGCGCGAAGGCGTGTCGGGTGTCACGGTGCAGCTGCAGAACGACGCCGACGCGGCCGCGCTCGGCGAATTCGAGTTCTCGGACGGCGAGGGCGAGGACCCGCTGATCTTCGTCAGCTGCGACGTCGGCGTCGGCGCCGGCATCGTGCTCAACGACCGCCTGTTCATCGGCGCGCGCGGGATGGCCGGCGAGATCGGACACACCGTGCTGCAGATCGACGGCCCGCGCTGTTCGTGCGGGCGCCAGGGCTGCGCCGAAGTGTTCCTCGGCTCGCGCGTGCTCGACCGCGATGCGGACGGCCCGGCGCGCGCCGCCCGCTACCTCGGGGTGCTGTTGCAGAACCTGTGGGTGACGTTCGAGCCGCGCGCGATCGTGGTCGGCGGCAAGTCCTGCGAGGCGCACCCGGGCTTTTTGGCGGGCGCGATCGAGACCGTGCGGCGCTACGCCGAAAGCGCCGGCCTGCCGCCGCCGGTGGTGCGTCCGGCGCGCTATGGCGAGTGGGCGCCCGCGGTCGGCGCGGCCGCGCTGGCGCTCCATGAGTA
>NZ_JBFUCI010000076.1:0-19363 GCF_056405335.1 Variovorax sp. P1_H12_2 | reverse complement strand
GGATCAGGGCCTGGCGATGGCGGCAGACGTTCGAGATCAGCTCCACCCCCTTGGGCGTGTGAACGAGGGCGCGACCCTGCTGCTCCTGGGGCAGCGTGTGGAAGCTGCCGGGCTCGGGCACCGCGAGGCGGTGGCCGACGTAGCGCGGCCCGTTGGCGAAGAGCGTTTGCAGCTCGCGGGCGTAGAGCGCCTCGTCGAAGTACGCGGAAACCGGAAGTTGGCTCGAAGCCTGCTGCAGTTGAAGACTTAAATCAGACATGGGTGACCTGACCAAGCTCCCCACAGGGAGAGAGAAATGGAACGGAAGGCTGCCGTCGAAGGATGTAGACGGCCCGAAGGGAGGGCGCCGGCAGGGCCGGCTTTTGGGAGACGGGGATTGTACCCTCGGCGAACCCATCGGATGAGCTGCGTGCCGCGCGCTGCGGCGGGCGCTCCCTGGGGGGCGTCCGCCGCACCGCTCTGCCCCGTCCTAAAATGGCGGGTTTCACGCCAAACTCCTGAATGCCCAAGGTGCCATCCTCCCCATCGGCCGCCGTGCCTGCCCCGCCCGACACCGGCGCCCTGCCCGCGAGCTACGAAGCCGGGCTCCAGGAGCTCGAACAACTCGTCACCGAACTCGAATCCGGCCAACTGCCGCTCGACCAGCTGCTCGGCAGCTACCAGCGTGGCGCGGCGCTGCTCGCGTTCTGCCGCGAGCGCTTGCAGGCGGTCGAGGATCAGATCAAGGTGCTCGACGCGGGCAGCCTCAAGGTCTGGGCCGCCGAATGAGCGGCGCCCGCACCGCAGTGCGAAGCACGGAGGTTTGCTCATGAGCCGCCCGGACGCCCGGTTCTGGGACGCGGCGCGACTGGCCGCCTGGAGCGAGCCGCATCTGGCGCGCGTCGAGGCCGCGCTGTCGCAATGGGTCGGCGTCGATGCCCCGGCGCAGCTTGGCGACGCCATGCGCTATGCGGTGCTCGACGGCGGCAAGCGCTTGCGGCCCCTGCTGGTGTTCGCGGCCAGCGAGGCGGTGGCCGGCCGGCCACCGGCCGCCTTGCGCGCAGCCTGCGCGGTCGAGCTGATCCACGCCTACTCGCTGGTGCACGACGACCTGCCGTGCATGGACAACGACGTGCTGCGCCGCGGCAAGCCGACGGTGCACGTCAAGTTCGGCGAAGCCGGCGCACTGCTGGCCGGCGACGCCCTGCAGGCGCTGGCCTTCGAACTGCTCACGCCCGCCGGCGACGAGGTGGCGCCCGCGGTGCAGGCCCAGCTCTGCCGCCTGCTGGCCGCCGCCGCCGGCAGCCAGGGCATGGCGGGCGGCCAGGCGATCGACCTCGCCAGCGTCGGCCTGGCGCTCGACGAGGCGCAACTGCGCGAAATGCACGGCCTGAAGACCGGCGCGCTGCTGCAGGGCAGCGTCGAGATGGGCGCGGCCTGCGGCGATACGCCATCGACCGCGTCGCTGGCCGCCTTGCGCGACTATGGCGCAGCGCTCGGGYTGGCTTTCCAGGTGGTCGACGACATCCTGGACGTCATCGCGGATTCGGAAACCCTCGGCAAGACCGCCGGCAAGGATGCCGCGAGCGACAAGCCCACCTATGTGTCGCTGCTGGGCCTGGAAGGCGCCCGCGAGCAGGCCCGCGAGCTGCTGGCCCAGGCGCTCGCCGCACTCGATCGCAGCGGGCTGGCGGACACCGGTGCGCTGCGGGCGCTGGCCCACATGGTCGTGGATCGCGACCGATAACAACAAGACACTCCCCATGGCTCCGCTGCTTCCCACTCTCCACGATCCTTCCGCGCTGCGCCAGTTCGACCGTGCGCAGCTCAAGCAACTGGCCGACGAGGTGCGCACCTGCGTGCTCGACAACGTGTCGCGCACCGGCGGCCACCTGAGCTCCAACCTCGGCACGGTCGAGCTCACGGTCGCGCTGCACCATGTCTTCAACACGCCGCACGACCGGCTGGTGTGGGACGTGGGCCACCAGACCTATCCGCACAAGATCCTGACCGGCCGCCGCGAGCGCATGCCGAGCCTGCGCCAGCTCGGCGGCATCTCGGGCTTTCCGCAGCGCAGCGAGAGCGAGTACGACACCTTCGGCACGGCGCATTCGTCGACCAGCATCTCGGCCGCGCTCGGCATGGCGATGGCCGCCAAGCAGAAGGGCGAGGACCGCCACTCGGTCGCGATCATCGGCGACGGCGCGCTGACCGCCGGCATGGCCTTCGAGGCGCTCAACAACGCGGGTGTCTGCGACTGCAAGCTGCTGGTGATCCTGAACGACAACGACATGTCGATCAGCCCGCCGGTCGGCGCGCTCAACCGCTATCTGGCGCAGCTCATGAGCGGCAACTTTTACGCCGCGGCCAAGCACGTCGGCAAGAGCGTGCTGCGCGCCGCGCCTCCGTTGTTCGAACTGGCCAAGCGCTTCGAGCAGCATGCCAAGGGCATGGTGGTGCCGGCCACGCTGTTCGAGCAGTTCGGCTTCAACTACGTCGGCCCGATCGACGGCCACGACCTCGACTCGCTGGTGCCCACGCTCGAGAACCTCAAGCACCTGGACGGCCCGCAGTTCCTTCACGTGGTCACCAAGAAGGGCCAGGGCTACAAGCTGGCGGAGGCCGACCCGGTGGCTTACCACGGGCCCTCCAAGTTCGATCCCGCGGTCGGCCTGGTCAAGCCTGCCACCACGCCCAAGCAGACCTTCACGCAGGTCTTCGGCACCTGGCTGTGCGACACGGCGGCGCAGGACGGCCGGCTGGTCGGCATCACGCCCGCGATGCGCGAGGGCTCGGGGCTGGTCGAATTCGAGCAGCGCTTCCCTGGCCGCTACTACGACGTCGGCATCGCCGAGCAGCATGCGGTCACCTTCGCCGCCGGCCTGGCCTGCGAGGGCCTGAAGCCGGTGGTGGCGATCTATTCCACCTTCCTGCAGCGCGCCTACGACCAGCTGATCCACGACGTCGCGATCCAGAACCTGCCGGTGGTGTTCGCGCTCGACCGCGCCGGCCTGGTGGGAGCCGACGGCGCGACGCACGCGGGGGCCTACGACATCCCGTTCCTGCGCTGCATCCCGAACATGAGCGTCGCCTGCCCGGCCGACGAGGCCGAATGCCGGCAACTGCTGACGACGGCCTATGCGCAGAGCCATCCGGTGGCGGTGCGCTACCCGCGGGGCGCGGGTGCCGGCGTCACGCCGCATCTCACGCTCGACGGATTGCCGTTCGGCAAGGGCGAGATCCGTCGCGAAGGCCAGCGCATCGCGGTGCTCGCCTTCGGCACCTTGCTCTATCCGGCGCTGCAGGCGGCCGAGGCGCTCGATGCCACGGTGGTCAACATGCGCTGGGCCAAGCCGCTGGATGTCGAACTGCTGCTGAAGGTGGCGGGCACGCACGACGCGATCGTCACCCTCGAAGAGGGCGCGATCATGGGGGGTGCGGGCAGTGCGGTGCTCGAAGCGCTGCAGGCTGCGGGCGTGCAGAAGCCGGTGCTGCAACTGGGGTTGCCCGACCGCTTCATCGAGCATGGGGATCCGGCCAAGCTGCTGGCCGGGATCGGGCTGGACGCGGCGGGGATCGAGGCTTCGATTCGGGCGCGTTTCTAGCGCTGTTGCTCTTGGGACAGGGCTGCCGACTGGGAAGGGCGCCCGGCACGCGGTACGGGCCAGTCGACCCCACTACGCCGGCCCTTCGGGCTCCCTTGCGGTGCTCGCTTCAGGCGGGGTCCGCGCAAACTCGCTGCGCTCAAACACGCGCGGGCCTTTTTGGTATCCGCATAACTTCGCTGTGCGAAGTGAGCGGATCCCCGCTTCGCGAGCCGCCTGAAGCTGCGCTCCTCAGCGGCGCAGAGGGGATCGCCCGTCCCGCACCGCATGCCGGGCTTGGGGGGTGTTCAATCGCCGACGACGTCTCCAACGCCGATGCACCCCGACCTGTCCGCGGTGGCGGGCGGTATGCCCTGGGCCGGCCGTTGAGGCACCGCCGAGCAGCGCAGCGGTGCGCGGATCAGGGCTCGCGACTGTTTGAGCGGAGCGAGTTTGAGCGAGACCCCGCGTACCGCGAGCAGCGCAGGGCAGCCGCGAAGCGGCCGGTGACGTCGGCCGGCCCAGGGCATACCGCCCGCCGCCGCCACCAAGCGAGTCAGCCCCCCAGGTACGCGTCCTGCACCTTCGGGTTGCCCAGCAGTTCGCGGCCGCTGCCCTCCAGCACGATCTTGCCGGTCTCGAGCACATAGGCGCGGTCGGCGATCTTGAGCGCCTGGCGCACGTTCTGCTCGACCAGGAACACGGTCAGCCCGGCCTTGTTGATCTCGCGCAGCGTGCGGAAGATGTCCTGCACGATGATCGGCGCCAGCCCCATCGACGGTTCGTCGAGCAGCAGCACGCGCGGCTTGGCCATCAGTGCGCGGCCGATCGCCAGCATCTGCTGCTCGCCGCCCGAAAGGTTGCCGGCCAGCCCGTCGGCGCGCTCCTTCAGTCGCGGGAACAGCGCGTAGACATGATCGAGATCGGCGGCGCGCTGCGCCCGGCTGTCGCGCCGGGTGTAGGCGCCGAGCTCGAGGTTCTCGCGCACGGTCAGCGTGGTCAGCGTGGCGCGGCCCTCGGCCACCTGCACCATGCCGGAGGCGACGATCTTGTGCGGCGACAGCGAACTCAGGTCCTGGCCGCCGAGCAGCACGCGGCCGGCCGCCTTGGCCACCAGGCCCGACAGCGCCAGCAGCGTGGTCGACTTGCCGGCCCCGTTGGCGCCGACCAGCGTGGTGATCTGGCCTTCGTGCAGTTCGAAGTCGATGCCCTTGACGGCCTCGATATGGCCGTAGGCGACCTTGAGCCCCTCGACCTTCAGCAGCGGGGAAGAAGACGCGCTCATGCGGATGCTCCCTCGTTGCTCGCTTCGTCTTCTTCGCGGCCCAGGTAGGCCTCGATCACCTGCGGATCGTTGCGGATCTCGTCGGGCCCGCCGCGCGCGATGATGCGGCCGAAGTTCAGCACGGCGATGTGCTCGCACAGGCCCATCACGAAGCGCATGTCGTGTTCGATCATGAAAATGGTGTAGCCACGGCCGCTGATGTTGCGGATCTCGTGCATCAGGTCGGTCTTCTCGCTGCTGTTCATGCCGGCGACGGGCTCGTCGAGCAGCAGCAGCTTCGGTTCGGTGGCGAGYGCGCGCGCGAGTTCGAGCTTGCGCTGGTCGCCGTAGGAGAGATTGTCCGCGGTGTCGTTGCCCTTGTGGTCGAGCTTGACCCACGAGAGCAGTTCGCGCGCACGGTCGCGCGCGCGCTTTTCCTCGCTGCGGAACAGGCCCGAGGAGGCCAGCAGGCCGAAGCCGCCGTAGCGCAGCTTGGCGTGCATGCCGACCATCACGTTCTCGAGCAGCGACATCTCCTTGAAGATGCGGATGTTCTGGAAGGTGCGCGCGATGCCGCCGCGCGTGATCTCGTGCGGCTTCACGCCCGCGAGGTCGCGGCCTTCGAAGCGGATCGTGCCGCCGGTGGTCGGCAGCAGGCCGGTGGTCAGGTTGAAGACCGTGGTCTTGCCGGCGCCGTTGGGGCCGATCAGCCCGAAGATGCCGCCCTGCGGCACCTCGAGGTTGACGTCCTGCAGCACCTTGAGGCCGCCGAAATGGCGCGACACGCCGTCGAGCTGGAGAAGAGGCGCGGCGCTCATGCTGCAACCCCCTTGCGTCCGAACCATTGCCGGAAGCGCGCCGGGTCCCAGATGCCCTTGGGCAGGAACAGCACGATCAGCACCAGGATCACGCCGTTCACCACGAGGCGGAAGTCGCCGAAGGCGCGCAGCGCCTCGGGCAGGATGGTGAGGATCACGCCGCCGAGCACCGGGCCGGTGAGGCCGTTGATGCCGCCCAGCACGGTCATCGTGAGGATGTCGACGCCGCGGTCGAAGCCGAACTCGTTCGGGCCGATGAAGAAGGTCTGGTGCGCATTGAGCACGCCGGCCAGGCCGGCGATCGCGCCGCCGAGCACGAAGGCCAGCATCTTGTGGGCGCCGACGTCGATGCCCATCAGGCCGGCGGCCGTCTCGTCTTCCTTGATGGCTTCGAAGGCACGGCCGACCTTGGAGCGGCGCATCCGCCACAGGCCCATCAGCACCAGCACCAGCGCCAGCCCGACGTGCCACCACTGGGTGACGGGCGGGATGCCGTTGAGGCCCAGCGCGCCGCCGGTCAGCGACTCGGCGTTGAGCACCACGATGCGCACCACTTCGCCGAAGGCCAGCGTGGCCATCGCGAGGTAGACGCCCGAGAGCCGCAGCGTCGGCTTGCCGATCACGAAGGCGGTGAGCGCCGGCGCCGCCATGCCGGCCGCGATCGCGACCGGGAAGGGCACGCCGTAGGTCATCGTGAGGATCGCCGAGGTGTAGGCGCCGATGCCCATGAAGGCGGCATTGGCCATGGCCAGCATGCCGCACGAAAGGGTGAGCCAGATCGATAGCGCGAGCAGGGCGTTGGTGCCCAGCGTGAGCACCAGGTTGCTGTAGACCGACCAGAAGTTGTTGAGTGCGTCCATGCTCAGACCTTGCGTTCCTGCATGGAGCCGAACAGGCCCTTCGGGCGCACCAGCAGCACCAGGAACAGCAGTCCGAACGCGACCGCGTCGCGCATCGTCGAGCCGATATAGGCCACCGACAGCACCTCCGCGAGGCCGAGGAACAGGCCACCCAGCATCGCGCCGCGGATGTCGCCCATGCCGCCGAGGATGATCACCGCGATGCCCTTGTGCAGCATCGGCTGGCCCATCAGCGGGAACACGGCGTTGGAATAGAGGCCGATCAGAACGCCGGCCAGGCCACCGAGCGCGGCGGCCGCGAACGAAGTCAGGAAGAACAGGCCCTCGACGTTGATGCCGAGCAGGTAGGCCGCCTTGGGCGATTCGGCGATCGCGCGCAGCGCGCGGCCGAGCTGGGTGCGCTTGAGCGCCACCATCAGCACCGCCATCAGCACGAAGGACAGCAGGATGATGCCGAGCTCGAGCGCGGTCAGGTGCAGGCCTGCGAGGTCGAGCGATTCGCCCGACACCACGCCGGCCGGGAAGCGCACGTTCTCGGCGCCGAAGATGCCCTGCACGCCGTTGTTGAGGATGATCGCGACGCCGATGGTGGCGATCATTGGGATCAGGTGGGGTGCATTGCGCGCGCGCAGCGGCTTCAGCACCAGGAAGTCGATCAGGAGGCCCAGCAGGCCGCAGAAGACGAAGGCGAACAGCAGTCCGGCCCACAGGGGCAGCTCGAAACGCGCCATGGCCTGGACCGCGGCATAGGCGCCGACCATGAAGACCGCGCCGTGCGAGAGGTTGATGACGCCGAGCACGCCGAAGATGAGCGTGAAGCCGAGCGCGAAAAGCGCATACACGCACCCCAGCGAAAGGGCATTGACGAGTTGCTGTTCAAGCATGGAGTTTCCGTTCCGGAAAAAAGCGGGGCCGGCCAAGCCGGTCCCCGCTGTTCGTGAAACACCGCGGAACTGGCTTTGCCAGGCCGCTGGTGTTGCCCCCGGCGAGGGGGCTGAGGGCCGCGGCTCCAATTCTGCCTGCGCAGAATTGGACGGCCCGAAGAGCCGCCGCCTCCGGTGGCGACTCGAGGCGGCTACACGAAGTGAGCCAACCTGGGGGAGAGCCTTACTTCGCGATTACGAACTCGGCGCCCTTGGTCACGCTGACGATCGGGGTCTGCTGGGCGTCGTAGCCGGCCGGCTTGCCGGTCTTGTCGGTGGCGCGGCGGAACTGGAAGGCGCCGGTGGCACCGGTCCACTTGGCGTTCGGCAGCGCGTCGCGCAGCGCCGCACGGTCGGTCGTGAGGTTGCCGGTCAGCTTGACACCCTTGAGCGCCTGGGCCGCGATGAACATCGCGTCATAGGCTTGCGCGGCGAACTGGTCGGGCGCGGTCTTGTACTTGTCGTTGTAGGCCTTGATGAACTTGCTGTTCTCGGGCGTCGCGTTGCTGGACGACCAGGGGCTGCCGACGTAGAGGTTGTCGGACTGGCCCTTGGCGAGCTCGAACACCTTGACCGAGTTCATGCCGTTGCCGCCGATGATCGGCACGTTGAGGCCGAGCTGGCGGGCCTGCACCATGATCGGCGCACCTTCGGCGATCAGCGCCGACAGCACGATCGCATCGGCGCCGCTGGCCTTGATCTTGGTCAGCTGGGCCTTGAAGTCGACGTCGCCCTTGGCGAAGGTCTCGGTGGTGGTGACCGGGATCTTCAGGTCTTCGAGCGCCTTCTTGAAGTTGTCGTAGCCGCTCTTGGTGAAGACGTCGTCGTTGCCGTAGAGCACAGCGACCTTCTTGATGCCGGCGTTCTTGACCGCGGTCTTGATGGTCTCGGGCAGCACGTCGGCTTCGGTCACCGAGTTGCGGAACACGTGGTCGCCGATCGAGGTGATGCCGTCGGCGGTGTTGGAGGTGCCGAAGGCCACGGTCTTGGCGGCCTGGGCGATCGGGTCGGCGGCCTGGGCCGAGTTCGACAGGGTGGGGCCGAAGACCATCAGCACCTGGTCCTGGAAGATCAGTTTCTTGAAGACGTTGATCGCTTCTTCCTTCTTGCCCTGCTCGTCGGCGACGACCAGCTCGATCTTGTTGCCGTTGACGCCGCCGGCCGCATTGATCTCGGAGGCCGCGAGCTCGAAGCCGTTGCGGATCGCGACGCCGTACTGGGCTGCACCGCCCGACAGGGCTTCGGCAACGCCGATCTTCAGGTCGGCGGCTTGGGCAGCGAAGGCGGCGAAAGTCGCCAGGGCCAGCAGCGAAGTCTTGAACGGGAGTTGTCTCATTGGAAGGATCTTTCGGGGAAAGGAAGGAACGGGGCGGCCATTTTATAAGGTGCGCGTTCAGTGATTCCTACAATCGCGCGTCCCCGTCTTGCGGGATTTCCTGGAGTTTCACTCGATGCAGCGTCGTTTTCTGATTCAGCGTGGCGGTATCGCCGGCGTGCTGGCGGCCGGCATCGCGCCGGCCGCGCATGCGCAGGCGCTGACGCGCTGGCGCCTGGCGTCGAGCTTCGCGAAGTCGCAGGACCTGCTCTTCGGCGCCGCCGAGGCCCTCGCCAGGAAGGTCGGCGAGATGAGCGGCGGCCGGTTCCAGATCGAGGTCCATGCCGCGGGCGAGCTGATGTCGCCCCAGGGTGTGCTGGACGGCGTGCAGCGCGGCGCCATCGAGGCCTGTCATACGGCGGGTTCGTTCTTCTTCGACAAGAACGARGCCTTTGCGCTCGGGGGAGCGATCCCCTTCGGCATGAATGCGCGGCAGTTGAGTGCGTGGATGACCGAGGGCAACGGCCTGAAGCTCAGCCGCGAGTTCCACGCCGGCTTCGGCGCGCTCTGTTTTCCGTGCGGCAGCGCGGGCGCCCAGCGGCTCGGCTGGTTCGTGCGCGAGATCCGCAGCGTGCGCGACTTCAAGGGCCTGAAGGTCCGCTTCGACGGCCTGGCGGGGCGCGTGCTCGCGGGCCTGGGCGTGGTGGTACAGGGCCCGGCGACGGGCTTCGACATCYGGGACGCGCTCGCCAAGGGCGCCATCGGCGCGGCCGAGGGCCTAAGCCCCTACGACGACCAGAAGCTCGGCCTGCCCAAGGTGGCGCGCATCTGCCATTTCCCGGGCTGGTGGTCCGGTGCGATGCAGCTCGACCTGCTGGTGCACCAGAAGGCCTTCGATGCGCTCACCGCCGAGTACAAGGCCATTCTGTCGGCCGCCAGCGCCGCGGTGCATGCCGAGCTGCTGGCGATGTACGACGCCCGCAATCCGGGGGCGCTGCGGCAGCTGGCCAGCGCCGGCGCGCAGATGAAGCCCTTTCCCGGGCCGGTGCTGGATGCCGCCTTCCAGGAGTCGATGGCCTTGTGCCGCGAACTGGGCGCGCGCAACCCGGCGTGGAAGAAGATCCACGACGACTACCGCGCCTTCCAGCAGAACCAGTTGTTCGCCGACCGCTTCACCGAGGCGCCGTTCGACGCCTACCTGCAAGGCGCAAAGCTATGAGGCGGGCCGGGATTTGCCCGGCTTGCGGCCGGCGGTCGCCATAATGCGCGATGCCTTCGAGTCCGCCGTCATCGACGCCGTTCGGCACGCCCGGCCTGCCGTATTCGATCGACTCGCCGGACATGCGCCGGGCCGGCCGTGAGCTGCTGTCGCTGGCGCTGATCGACGCGCGCAACCACACGCTGCATCTGCTGTCGCTCTACGAGCAGGCGCTGGGTGCGTCCACGCTGGCCGTGCCCCGGATCGAAAGTGTCGATCCGCCGGTCTGGCTGGCCGGACATCTCGGCTGGTTCTCCGAGTGGTGGATCGCGCGCAATACGCAGCGCGCCTTCGGCGCCGATTGCCCGGTGCGCCCGACGCGGCTGGCCGCGATCGAGCCGCGGGCCGACGCGTGGTGGAATCCCTCGCAGCGCGCGCCGGCCGACCGCGACGCGCCCGACCTGCCGGATCTGGCGCAGACCAAGGCCTACCTGCTCGACACCCTCGAAAGCACGCTCGAATTGCTCGAGCATGCGGCCGAGACCGACGCCGGGCTCTATTTCTATCGCCTGGCGCTGTTTCACGAAGACCTGCGCGGCGAGCAACTGCTGGTGATGGCGCAGACCCTCGGCCTGCCGCTGGCGGTCGAAATGCCGCCGGCCGCGGTGACGCGGCCGCCGCTCTCCGTGCCCGCGACCGCCTGGGAACTCGGCCTGGCGGAGACCGGCTTCGCCTTCGCGCAGGAGCGCGGTTGCGAGCGCGTCGAGGTGCCCGAGTTCGAGATCGATGCCCAGCCTGTCACCTGGAGCCAGTACGTCGAGTTCGTCGATGACGGCGGCTACGACCGGCCCGAATTCTGGCGCCCCGAAGGCGTGGCGTGGCTGACGCAGCAGGCCGAAGGGCGGCGCGGACCGCGTCACGTGGAACAGATCGGCGGGGCGCGCCATGGCACCGGGGGCTCGGTGCTGCTGCAGCAGTTCGGCCGTACGGTGCGCGCAGCGGGCAACCGCAGCGCCGTTCACGTCGCCTGGTGGGAGGCCGATGCCTGGGCGCGCTGGGCCGGCCGGCGCGTGGCAACCGAGGTCGAATGGGAAATCGCCGCCCACACCGCCTCCCGCCGCGGCTTCCGCTGGGCCGACGTGCACGAGTGGACCGCGGGCACGCTGCAGGCCTGGCCCGGCTTCCGTGCCGACCCGTGGAGCCTGGGCACGGAGTTCGATCCCGGGCCCGCCTTCGGCCAGGCCCGCGTGCTGCGCGGCGCCTCCTTCGCGACCCGGGCGCGCCTGCGCTCGTTGAAACGCCGCGGCTTCGCGCTTCCCGATCGCGACGACGGCTTCTTCGGCTTCAGGACCTGCGCGCTGTGAGCGCCTTTCACCAGGAGACTTTCATGATGCAAGCGGCGGTGCTCAACGAATTCGGCAAACCCCTGGCGATCGAGGAGGTGCCCGTCCCTCAGCCGCTCGCCGGCGAGGTGCTGGTCGAAGTGCTGGCTTGCGGCGTGTGCCATTCGGACCTGCACATCGCGGACGGCGACCTGCCGGGCTTCCGCGCGCTGACCAAGGCACGCGTGATTCCAGGGCACGAGGTGGTCGGCAAGGTCGTCGGCCTCGGCGGCGGCGTGACGGTGCTGAAGGTCGGCGACCGCATCGGGGTGCCATGGCTCTACCGTGCCTGCGGCCGTTGCGAGCAATGCCTCGAAGGCAACGAGAACCTGTGCCGCAAGGGTGCGGCCGTGACCGGCATGTCGGTCGATGGCGGGTATGCGCAGTTCATGTGCGCGAACGCGGACTACGCGGTGCGCATCCCCGATGCGTTGAGCGCCGAGCAGGCCGCGCCGCTGCTCTGCGCCGGGGTCACGAGCTATCGCGCGCTGCAGAAGGCGCATGTTGCCGCCGGCCAGCGCGTGGCCGTGTTCGGCGTCGGCGGGCTCGGCCATCTGGCCGTGCAGATCGCCCGCGCCCTGGGCGCCGAGGTCTTCGCGCTCGACGTCAGCGAGGCCAAGCTGGCGCTGGCGCGCGAACTGGGCGCGGACCATGCGCTGAATGCCACCGACCCGCAGGCCCTGGCGCTGATCCGCAAGCGGGGCGGCGCGCACGTGGCCGCCGTCACCTCGGCGGCCCACGTCGCCTACGACGCGGCGATGAGCATCCTGCGGCCGGGCGGCACGCTGTGCGTCATCGGCCTGCCGGCCGAGCCGTTGCGGTTCTCCGCCCTGGCCCTGGTGGGCAGCGAGGCGCATGTGATCGGCTCGGCGGTCGGTACCCGCGAGGACCTGCGCGCGGTGCTCGATCTCGCGGCCCGCGGGCTGCTGCATTGCCGCGTGGAATCGAGCCCGCTGTCGGCGATCAACGAGGTCTTCGACGCGATGCGTCGCGGCATCATTCAGGGCCGCGTGGTGCTGGATCCGCGCGGGTGAAATAGCCCCCACGCTCCCCCACTTCGTGTGGGTCGCTGCCCCCCGAGGGGGCCGCAGGCCGCCTTGGGGCGGCCCGGCGCCGGCCCGGATGGCCCCCACGTTCCCCCACTGCGTGTGGGTCGCTGCCCCCCGAGGGGGCGTCAGCAGGCCGCCCGTCGGCGCGAAGCGCGGACTTCGCCGCGCTGGCGGCCCGGCGCCGGCCTGTGAGCCCCCACGCTCCGTTCAACGCTGGCCGCTCGGCAGCAGCAGACGCTTGGCGCCGATGTGCGCTTCCATCTCGTGGTTGTGGATTTCCGCGTCGATCATGTGTTGGGCCATCAGGCGGCGCACGGTCTCGGCGTCTTCGTTGCGGTAGGCCGCCAGCAGCTTGGTGTGATAGTCGACATTGGCCTCGCCGAAGTGGTGATGGTCGAGCGCCTTCTTGTAGACCACGAGGTCGCGCAGCAGGTCGTTGAGGAAGCGGCACATGAACGAGAGCACCGGATTGGGGCAGCTTTCGGCCAGGATGGTGTGAAACGCGAGTTCGGCTTCGCGCTGGATGCGCAGTTCATCTTCCGAGGTCGGCTCGTGGGTGCACAGGCGGATGTTCTCTTCGAGGCGCACCATCTGCTGCGGCGTCAGCCGGCCCACCACGCTCACGGCCAGTTCGGGCTCCAGTGCCTTGCGCAACTGGTAGATGTGATGCCCGTCCAGGTGATGGAAGTGCAGGAAGTTGCGCAGCGGCTCCGAGGCGTGATCGACCGACACCTGCTGCAGGTAGGCGCCGCCGCCCGGCCCGGTCCGGATCGAGATCAGCCCGCGCACCTCCAGCGCCTTCAGCGCCTCGCGCACCGTGCTCTTCGAATAGCCGAAGAGCTCGATCAGTTCCTTCTCGTTCGGTAACCGGTCGCCGGGCTGCTTGCGCTCGGCCACGATCCATCGCTTCACGTCTTCGACGATGACGTCCGAGAGCTTTTGCCGCTTGGGACGGTGTTGGCCCACTGTCATGCGCACGCTCCATGCCCATCGGGAGATGCGCACCAGCGCGCGATCTTACTGGCGCTTGCGAAGGCGCTTTCTTGGGGAGGAGGGATGAATGCAGGCACGGCGATTGCTAACGGGTTTTTACTAGCATATTAATCCAATTTATCCAGTTAAATCGCCGCAGCTCGCGGAAGYCATTTCTTCACTTCACACCACGATCGGAGCGCTCAATTGCAACGCAGACAACTTCTCCAACTGGCCGCCCTCTCGGCCGCGCCCGCCTCCCTGCTCGCCGGCCGCGCCGCCTTTGCCCAATCGGCGGACCCCATCCGCTTCGGCTGTCCGGTGCCGATGTCGGGGGCTTTCGCGGCCAACGGCAAGTTCTCCGACCTGGGCATGAAGCTCGCCATCGAACAGTACGGCAGCGTGCTCAATCGGCCCCTGGCCTACACGGTGCTCGACACCGAAGGCAAGCCGGCGACCGCGGTGCGCAAGGTGCAGGAGGCCTCGCAGCAGCAGGGCGTGCGCTTCTTCGTGGGCGGGATCCTGTCGTCGGAAGCGCTGGCGATGGGCAAGGAAGTCGAGAAGGCCGGCGGGCTCTTCATGACCTCGGCCGGCGCTGACGAGATCACCGGCAAGGATTGCAACAGCGCCACTTTCCGCTGGTCGGTGCCCACCTTCGGTGCCATCGAGCAAACGGTGCGTCCGCTGGCGGCCGCGCTGCCCAACGCCAAGCGCTGGTACACCATCACGCCGCAGTACGTGTTCGGCGAGGGCCTGCTCGGCGCAGCCAAGGCGATCTTCCAGGAGAAGGGCATCGAGCACGTGGGCAACAGCTACCACTCGCTCAACGAGAAGGAGTTCAGCGGCTACCTCACCAATGCGGCGGCCGCCAAGCCCGACGTGCTGCTTCTGCTCAACTTTGGTGCGCAGTCGTCCGATGCGCTGCGCCAGGCGGTGAGTTTCGGCATGAACAAGAACATGACGATCCTGATGGCCTGGGCTTCGGGATTGGAGCAGTTCGAGTCCTTGGGCGCGGACCTGTGCGATGGCGTCTATTTCGGCGCCCAGTACTGGCACACGGCCGACACGCCGCTCAACCGCGACCTCGTCAAACGCACCGCCGACAAGCTCAAGATCGTGCCCAACTACAGCCTCGCGAGTTCTTACGTCGGCACCAAGATCCTGCTCGACGGCATCGTCAAGGCCGGCACGGTCGACCCGAAGGCCGTGATCGCGGCGCTCGAAGGCATGAAGTTCGACGGCCTGACCGGGATCGAGGAAATCCGCAAGGCCGATCACCAGGTGATCAAGGACTACTACCTGCTCAAGGGCAAGGCCAAGTCGAAGATGAAGAATCCGGCCGACTTCGTCGACGTGGTCAGCTTGGGCAAGTCGTTCCTTCCGATCGACAAGACCGGCTGCAAACTGGGCTAAAGAATGTGGCCCCCACGCTCCCCACTTCGTGTGGTTCGCTGCCCCCCGAGGGGGTGCAGCCCGCCTTGGGGCGGCCCGGCGGCGGGCTGGCCTGACCCCAGAGGACTCTTTTCCATGCGCTACCCGTTGGCGCGCCCTACGTCGCTCACATGACCGTCTACCTGCTCCAGACCCTCAACGGAATCGGCATCGGCATGCTGTATTTCCTGCTGGCCGTTGGCTTGTCCATCGTGTTCGGCCTGCTGCGTTTCGTGAACTTCGCCCACGGGGCTTTCTATCTGCTCGGTGCCTACCTGTGCTTCCAGGCCATGCAGTGGGGCCTCGATTTCTGGGCCGCGCTGGTGCTGGTGCCGCTGTTCGTCGGCGCGCTGGGATGGGCCGCCGAGAAGCTCCTGCTGCGCCGTGTCTACGCCAAGGCGCACGAGTTCCACATCCTCGTCACCGTCGGCCTTGCGCTCGCGGCGCAGGAAGTCGTGATCGTGCTGTGGGGGCCGCTCGGCAACAGCGTGCCCACGCCCGACCTGCTGCAGGGCGTGGTCATGTGGGGCGCCTTCGTCTATCCCAAGTACCGGCTCTTCGTGATCGGCTTCACGGCCGTGCTGGCGGTGCTGCTGTGGTGGGTGCTCGAGGGCACACGGCTGGGCAGCGCGGTCCGTGCGGGCAGCGAATCGACCGAGATGGTGTCGCTGCTGGGCATCAACGTGTTCCGCGTCTTCAGCCTGGTGTTCGCGCTGGGTGCGGCGACGGCCGCATTGGCCGGCGTCCTGGCCGCGCCGATCCGCGGCGCCGAGCCCTTCATGGGGGTCGAGGCGCTGGGCGTCGCCTTCGTGGTGGTGGTGATCGGCGGGCTCGGCAGCTTCGGCGGCGCGCTGGTGGGCGGGCTGCTCATCGGCGTGGTGCAAAGCCTCATGAGCACCCTCTGGCCGCCCGGTGCGAGCCTGATGATCTACATCGCGATGGCGGCCGTGCTGCTGCTGCGCCCGCATGGCCTGCTCGGCCGTCGAGGATGAAAACCATGCCAAGAAAAATCACGTTCCTGCTGGCGCTGGCGGTTGCGCTCGGCTTGCCGCTGGTGTTGCGCTCGGGGTCGCTCGCGAGCGAGGTGCTGATCTACGCGCTGGCGGCACTGGGCTGCAATCTGCTGCTGGGCTACACCGGCCTGCTGTCGTTCGGGCAGGGCATCTTCTTCGGCCTGGGCAGCTACACCCTGGCGCTGCTGCTGACGCGCCTGCAATTGCCGATGCCGGTCGCGCTGGCCGCGGCGACCGCCATGGGCGCGGTCGGCGCCGCGTTGGTCGGCTGGGTCGCGATTCGCCAGCGCGGCACTTACTTCGTGATGCTCACGCTGGCCTTCGCGCAGATGTTCTACTTCCTGGCCTACACGGCGACCGATCTCACGGGCGGCGACAACGGCCTGCTCGACGTGCCGCGTCCGCCGCTGTCGCTGTTCGGCCGCACGCTGTGGTCCATGGACACGCCGTGGACGTACTACGCCTTCGTCGCCGTGGTGTTCCTGATTGCGTTCGGATTGCTGCTGCGCGTGTCGGATTCGATCTTCGGCCGCACGCTGCTGGCCATCCGCGACAACGAGGACCGGGCCGCCGCGGTGGGCTACAACCTCCGGCGTTTCAAGCTGCTGGCCTTCGTGATCTCGGGCGCGGTCACCGGCCTGGCGGGCGGGCTGCACGCGATGATGACCGGCATCGCGCCGCTTTCGAATGCCGAATACCACACGAGCGAGATGATCCTGGTCATCACCGTGATCGGAGGCACCGGCAACCTCTTCGCCTCGGTGCTGGGTGCGGCTTTCTATGTGCTGCTGGCCGACTGGCTCTCGTCCTTGTGGCCGCGATGGCTGCTGTTGCTGGGGCTGTTGCTGATCGGCGTGAGCATCGGCATGCAGCGCGGCCTCTGGGGGCTGGGCGAAAGCGCGTGGCGCCGCCTGTTCCGCAGGTCGCCGCAGGTGCCGCAGCCGGAGGTCCTGGCCGGACAGGGAGAGAAGGCATGACGCAGACCGCACTGATCGAAGCCGTCGGTGTCACCAAGCACTACGGCAAGTTCGCCGCCCTCGGCGGCGTGGACCTCCGGATCCTGCCCAACACCGTGCATTCGGTGATCGGCCCCAACGGCGCCGGCAAGACCACGCTGTTCCACATGCTCACGGGCACCGGCACCACGACGGGCGGACGCATCGTGTTCGACGGCCACGACGTGACGCGTGAGCCCGACTACCGCCGGGTGCAGCGCGGGATGGCGCGTTCCTTCCAGGTCACGAGCCTGTTCGCCAGCCTGCCGGTGCGCGAGAACCTGCGGCTCGCGGCGCAGGGCGTGACGCCGCGCCGCGCGCTCAATTGCTGGCGCGCGCCGGTCGGCGAACTGTCCTGCGCCGACACCGTGGCGGAAGTGCTTCAGCGCATCGGCCTCGAGCGGCTGGCCGACACGCCGGCCAGCGTGCTCTCGCACGGCCAGCAGCGGCGCCTCGAAGTCGGCATGGCGCTGGCGGCGCGGCCCAAGGCGATCTTTCTCGACGAGCCGACCTCGGGCATGGGCATCGACGACCTCGACGACATGAAGCAACTGATCCGCGGCCTGCGCGACGCGCACACCGTGGTGCTGATCGAGCACAACATGAACATCGTGATGGACATCTCCGACACCGTCACCGTGATGCAGCAGGGCCGCGTCCTGGCCGAGGGATTGCCGGGCGACATCCGCGCCGATCCGCGCGTGCGCACGGCCTACCTCGGCAACATGATCACCGGGGGGCGCGCATGAGCGGCATTCTCGAAGTCGCGAACCTGCACAGCCACTACGGCAAGAGCCACGTGCTGCAGGGCGTCTCGATGACCGTGGGCGAGGCCGAGGTGGTCACGCTGCTGGGCCGCAACGGCGCGGGCAAGTCGACCACCCTGAAGAGCATTGCCGGCGCCGTCACACCCACCCGCGGCAGCGTGCGGTTCCAGGGGGCCGACATCGCGGGTCTCCCGCCGCACCGCATCGCGGCCCGCGGCGTCTGCCTGGTGCCCGAGCACCGCGGCATCTTCAAGCTGCTGACCGTGGAGGAGAACCTGCTGCTCGGCCAGCGGCGCGATTCGCCCTGGCAGCTCGACGACATCTACCGCATTTTTCCGCGCCTGAAGGAGCGGCGCCGCAACGGCGGGGGCCAGCTTTCGGGCGGCGAGCAGCAGATGCTGGCCATCGGGCGCGCGCTGATGAACCACCCGCGCCTGCTGATCCTCGACGAACCGGTGGAAGGCCTGGCGCCGGTGATCGTCGAAGAGATCGTCGCCCAGCTGAAGCTGATCAAGGCCGCCGGCGTGGCGATCCTGCTGGTGGAGCAGAACCTGGAGGTCTGCGTGCAGCTGGCCGACCGGCACTACATCCTGGAGCAGGGCGTGATCGTGCACGAGGCCGGCAACGCGGACTTCGTCGCCGACCACGAAGTGAAGGACCGCTACCTGGGCGTCGGCCTGGTCTGAATGCATCCGATCCGTCTCTTTCTCGCAAAGCCATGACTACATCCCCCGAACTTTCCCCCGTGTCCGACGCACCGGACGTGCGCCATCTTCGCGTCGACGGCCGGCGTCTCTGGAACTCGCTGATGCAGCTCGCCGAGCTCGGCGCCACCGAGAAGGGCGGCGTCTGCCGCATCGCGCTGACCGAGCTCGACCGGCAGGGCCGCGAGCTCTTCGCGCGCTGGGCCCGCGAGGCCGGCTGCGAGCTGCGCGTGGACCAGATCGGCAACATCTTCGCGCGCCGTGCCGGACGCAACAACGCGCTGCCGCCGGTCACGACCGGCAGCCACATCGACACCCAGCCCACGGGCGGCAAGTTCGACGGCAACTACGGCGTGCTSGCSGGCCTCGAGGTGATCCGCAGCCTCAACGATGCGCAGGTCGTCACCGAAGCGCCGCTGGAGGTGGCGGTGTGGACCAACGAGGAGGGCTCGCGCTTCGTGCCGGTGATGATGGGCTCGGGCGTCTTCGCCGGCGCCTTCACGCTCGAGCACGCGCTCTCGCAGCGCGACAACGAGGGCGTCAGCGTGGCCGATGCGCTGGCCGCCATCGGCCATGCCGGCCCGGCGCCCGCATCGGCGGCCGCATCCCCCGTGGGTGCGTACTTCGAAGCGCACATCGAACAAGGGCCGGTGCTGGAAGCCAACGAGCGCGTGATCGGCGTGGTCRAGGGCGCGCTCGGCCAGCGCTGGTACGACGTGGTGGTGCAGGGCATGGAAGCGCATGCCGGTCCCACCCCGATGGAACTTCGGCACGACGCGTTGCTGGCCGCCTCCGAGCTGGTGATCGAGGTCAATCGCATCGCGCTCGCGCAGGCGCCGCATGGGCGCGGCACCGTCGGCTGGATCGATGCTTACCCGAATTCGCGCAACGTGATCCCGGGCAGGGTGCGGCTCAGCGTCGACCTGCGCGCGGCCGACGACACCGTGCTGCTGGCCATGGACGCGGCGCTGAAGCAAGCGACTCAGCGCATCGGCGCGCTGCACAAGGTGGACCTCAGCGTCGAGCAGGTGGTGTATTTCCCGCCGCAGGCCTTTGCGCCGGCGCTGGTCTCGGCCGTGCGCGACGCCGCGCAGCAGCAGGGCATGACC
>NZ_JBFUCI010000075.1:0-19537 GCF_056405335.1 Variovorax sp. P1_H12_2 | reverse complement strand
TCGCAAGATGAAGGCCATCTACTGGGATGAAGCTTCGCAAGGCATGAAGTTCGACTACCGCGAGATTCCGGCCGAACTGCTCGAGTCCGCCAAGGAATGGCGCGAGAAGATGGTCGAGAGCGCCGCCGAAGCCTCTGAAGAACTCATGAACAAGTACCTCGAAGAGGGCGACCTCTCCGAGGCAGAGATCACGCTCGGCCTGCGCACCCGCACCATCGCCGGCGAGATCCAGCCGATGATGTGCGGCAGCGCGTTCAAGAACAAGGGCGTGCAGCGCATGCTCGACGCCGTCATCGAACTGATGCCGTCGCCGATGGACATCCCGCCGGTCGAAGGCACCGACGACGACGAGAAGGAAACCAGCCGCAAGCCCGCCGACGAGGAGAAGTTCTCGGCGCTGGCATTCAAGCTGATGACCGACCCGTACGTGGGCCAGCTGACCTTCGTGCGCGTCTACTCGGGCGTGCTGAGCAAGGGCGATACCGTCTACAACCCGGTCAAGGGCAAGAAGGAGCGCATCGGCCGTATCGTGCAGATGCACGCCAACGAGCGTCTCGAAATCGACGAAATCCGTGCCGGCGACATCGCCGCCTGCGTGGGCCTGAAGGACGTCACGACCGGCGAAACGCTGTGCGACCCTGATGCCATCATCACGCTCGAGCGCATGGAATTCCCCGAGCCCGTGATCTCGCAGGCCGTCGAGCCGAAGACCAAGGCCGACCAGGAAAAGATGGGCATCGCGCTGCAGCGCCTGGCCTCCGAAGATCCGTCGTTCCGCGTGCGTTCCGACGAAGAGTCCGGCCAGACCATCATCTCCGGCATGGGCGAGCTTCACCTCGAAATCATCGTGGACCGCATGAAGCGCGAGTTCGGCGTCGAAGCCAACGTCGGCAAGCCGCAAGTGGCCTACCGCGAAACCATCCGCAAGACGGTCGAAGATGCCGAAGGCAAGTTCGTTCGCCAGTCGGGCGGCAAGGGCCAGTACGGCCACGTGGTGCTCAAGCTCGAGCCGAACGAAGCCGGCAAGGGCTTCGAGTTCGTCGACGCGATCAAGGGCGGCGTGGTGCCGCGCGAGTACATCCCCGCGGTCGAGAAGGGCGTGATCGAAGCGCTGACGCAAGGCGTGCTGGCCGGCTACCCGGTCGTCGACGTCAAGGTCACGCTGCACTTCGGTTCGTACCACGACGTGGACTCGAACGAAATGGCCTTCAAGATGGCCGCGATCTTCGGTTTCAAGGAAGGCGCCCGCAAGGCTTCGCCGGTGATCCTCGAGCCGATGATGGCCGTGGAAGTCGAGACCCCGGAAGACTACGCCGGCAACGTGATGGGCGACCTCTCGTCGCGTCGCGGCATGGTGCAGGGCATGGACGACATGATCGGTGGCGGCAAGCTCATCAAGGCTGAAGTGCCGCTGTCGGAAATGTTCGGCTACTCGACCACGCTGCGCTCGGCCACGCAAGGCCGCGCCACGTACACGATGGAGTTCAAGCACTACTCCGAAGCACCGCGCAACGTGGCCGAAGCCATCGTCGCGTCGCGCTCGAAGTAAACCTGTTCAGTCTGCGACCTTGTGCCTCTCGTTGCCCGTGGCGAGAGAACCAGCAACAGGGTGCAGACGTTAAACCTCACACGGGCAATGCTCTTTCAAGGATAGAAAATGGCAAAAG
Organism: Variovorax sp. P1_H12_2; assembly: GCF_056405335.1. Lineage (NCBI taxonomy): Bacteria > Pseudomonadati > Pseudomonadota > Betaproteobacteria > Burkholderiales > Comamonadaceae > Variovorax > Variovorax sp. P1_H12_2. The sequence goes on along the minus strand of NZ_JBFUCI010000075.1, from coordinate 17,870 downwards.
GAAAATTCACCCGCACGAAGCCGCACGTCAACGTGGGCACGATCGGTCACGTGGACCATGGCAAGACGACGCTGACGGCGGCGATCGCCACTGTGCTGTCGGCCAAGTTCGGCGGCGAAGCGAAGGCCTACGACCAGATCGACGCGGCTCCTGAAGAAAAGGCGCGCGGCATCACGATCAACACGGCCCACGTCGAGTACGAGACGGCCAACCGCCACTACGCGCACGTCGACTGCCCCGGCCACGCCGACTACGTGAAGAACATGATCACCGGCGCCGCCCAGATGGAYGGCGCGATCCTGGTGTGCTCGGCCGCYGACGGCCCGATGCCCCAGACCCGCGAGCACATCCTGCTGGCACGCCAGGTGGGCGTGGGCTACATCATCGTGTTCCTGAACAAGTGCGACATGGTCGACGACGCCGAGCTGCTCGAGCTGGTCGAAATGGAAGTGCGCGAGCTGCTGGACAAGTACGAATTCCCGGGCGACGACACSCCGATCATCCATGGTTCGGCCAAGCTSGCGCTSGAAGGCGACAAGGGTCCYCTGGGCGAGCAAGCCATCATGAAGCTGGCCGATGCGCTGGACACCTACATCCCGACGCCCGAGCGCGCCGTGGACGGTGCCTTCCTGATGCCTGTGGAAGACGTGTTCTCGATCTCGGGTCGCGGCACGGTGGTGACGGGCGCGGTCGAGCGCGGCGTGATCAAGGTCGGTGAAGAAATCGAAATCGTGGGCATCCGCCCGACGGTGAAGACCACCTGCACCGGCGTGGAAATGTTCCGCAAGCTGCTGGACCAGGGCCAGGCCGGCGACAACGTCGGTGTGCTGCTGCGCGGCACGAAGCGCGAAGAAGTCGAGCGTGGTCAAGTCCTGTGCAAGCCGGGCTCGATCAAGCCGCACACGCACTTCACCGCCGAGGTGTACGTTCTGTCGAAGGACGAGGGCGGCCGTCACACGCCGTTCTTCAACAACTACCGTCCGCAGTTCTACTTCCGCACGACCGACGTCACCGGCGCGATCGAGCTGCCGAAGGACAAGGAAATGGTCATGCCCGGCGACAACGTGTCGATCACGGTCAAGCTGATCAACCCGATCGCGATGGAAGAAGGCCTGCGCTTCGCCATCCGTGAAGGCGGCCGCACCGTGGGCTCGGGCGTCGTGGCGAAGATCCTCGACATCTGATTACGGATTCCACAGGGGTATAGCTCAATTGGCAGAGCGTCGGTCTCCAAAACCGAAGGTTGTAGGTTCGATTCCTACTGCCCCTGCCACTTAGGTGGCTCCGCAAAGCAAGCCCGCCATAGCCCGGCGGGAAGGCAAAAAAAGCCCGTCATAGCCTGACGGGCTTCGGCGTCTCAGACGACGCATTGAATTTGAAGGCCGCAAGGCCGCAGGAACAAAGCCCAAGATGGCCACTTCTCAAATCGAAACCGTCAGTACCAACGCGGACAAGGCCAAGCTGGCTGCGGCCGTCGTGCTGGCGGTGGGCGCCATCGTGGCGTTCTATCTGCTCTCGCGCCAGGGCGCGGTGGTGCAGTGGGTCGCTTTGCTGGTCGGCCTCGCGGCTGCCGTGGGTGCGTTTGGAAGCTCCGAGAGCGGCCGCCAGCTATGGGCCTTCGGCCGCGATTCGTGGCGCGAGGTCAAGAAGGTTGTCTGGCCGACGCGCAAGGAAACGATCCAGATGACGGCTTACGTGTTCGCCTTCGTGGCGATCATGTCCATCTTCCTTTGGCTCACCGACAAGACGCTCGAATGGGTGTTTTTCGACCTCATTCTGGGCTGGAGAAAATAATGACTGACGAAGCCGTCGAAGCAGAAGCCACGCCGGAAATCAATCCGCTGCTGGCCCCCGCGAGCAACCCGGACCTGCGTTGGTACGTGGTGCACGCGTATTCCGGCATGGAAAAGGCCGTCGAGCGCAACATTCTCGAGCGCATCAACCGCGCCGGCATGCAAGGCAAGTTCGGCCGCATCCTGGTGCCGACCGAAGAAGTGGTCGAGATCAAGAACGGCCAGAAGCGCACCACCGAGCGTCGTTTCTTCCCGGGCTATGTCCTGGTCGAGATGATCATGGACGACGAGAGCTGGCACCTGGTGAAGCACACCAACAAGGTCACGGGCTTCGTCGGCGGCGCCAAGAACCGTCCGGCCCCGATTTCCCAGAAGGAAGTCGAGGACATCGTGAACCAGATGCAGCAGGGCACCGAGAAGCCGCGCCACAAGGTCGAGTTCATGGCCGGCGAGTTCGTGCGCGTCAAGGAGGGCCCTTTCACCGACTTCAACGGCACGGTCGAGGAAGTCAACTACGAAAAGAGCAAGGTGCGCGTGTCGGTCATGATCTTCGGCCGCGCGACGCCTGTGGAGCTCGAATTCAGTCAAGTCGAAAAGACTTGAGACATTGCGGGACAGACCACGCGAAGCGTGCTCTGTCCTCAACTGATTGAATTGTCTGCGCTTTCCGACTCGGCGCAGACAGAAGAGAAGAGTCGTTTAACCCCGGGGAGCTGCGGCTAAAAAAGCCAAGGCGTCATCACCCGCAAGGAGTAAAGCATGGCGAAAAAAATCGTCGGCTTCATCAAGCTGCAAGTCCCAGCTGGTAAAGCCAATCCCTCACCGCCGATCGGTCCCGCCCTGGGCCAGCGCGGTTTGAACATCATGGAATTCTGCAAGGCGTTCAACGCGCAGACCCAAGGCGTCGAGCCGGGCCTGCCGCTGCCGGTGGTCATCACCGCGTTCGCCGACAAGAGCTTCACCTTCATCATCAAGACGCCGCCGGCGGTCACCTTGATCAAGAAGGCGATCAAGCTCGAGAAGGGTTCCGCACGTCCGCACACGGACAAGGTCGGCAAGATCACTCGCGCACAGCTCGAGGAAATCGCCAAGGCCAAGATGAAGGACCTGACCGCTGCCGATCTGGACGCCGCGGTTCGCACCATCGCCGGCTCGGCCCGCTCGATGGGCGTGAATGTGGAGGGCGTGTAAATGGCCAAGATCACCAAGAAGCAAAAAGCCCTCGTGGGCAAGGTCGACAGCAACAAGCTGTACGCACTGGCCGATGCCATCGGTCTCGTGAAGGAAGCCGCCACCGCCAAGTTCGATGAGTCCATCGACGTCGCGGTGCAGCTTGGCATCGACGCGAAGAAGTCGGACCAGGTCGTGCGTGGCGCCGTCGTGCTGCCCAACGGCACCGGCAAGACCAAGCGCGTGGCTGTGTTCGCCCAGGGCGCCAAGGCTGAAGAAGCCAAGGCCGCCGGCGCCGACATCGTCGGCATGGACGACCTGGCAGCGATGGTGAAGGCTGGCGACATGCCCTTCGACGTCGTGATCGCCGCTCCGGACGCGATGCGCGTGGTCGGTACGCTGGGCCAGATCCTCGGCCCCCGCGGCCTGATGCCGAACCCGAAGGTCGGCACCGTGACGCCCGACGTCGCGACCGCCGTCAAGAACGCCAAGGCTGGCCAGGTCCAGTTCCGCGTCGACAAGGCCGGCATCATTCACGGCACGATCGGTCGCCGCTCGTTCGACACCGACAAGCTGCAGGGCAACCTCGCCGCGCTGATCGAAGCCCTGGTCAAGGCCAAGCCGGCGACCAGCAAGGGCGTGTACCTGCGCAAGGTCGCCGTGTCGTCGACGATGGGTCTGGGTGTCCGCGTGGACACGCAAACCATCGCCGCGAGCTGAGAGCTTTGATGAGATTTGCCTCGCCCGTCAAACGGTGAGGCGGATGTGGTGGGTCGTGGCAGCTTCGGTTGCCGCGAGCCATCCAAGACCGCTGGTGTGCAGGTTGCCTGCACTTAATCGCCCGACCTTCGTCGGGCAGCCAGCGCAGATGGCGACCCCACTGCAAGGAATTTGAATTTTTGTTCCGAAACAGTTGGTCGCTGCATGAAGCGCGATCCGAAGCTTTCGCCGAGGATCGCATTGAAAAGGAGTAGACCTTGAGTCTGAATCGCAGTGAGAAAGAAGCGGTCATCAGTGATGTGACCAGCCTCGCCGCAAAAGCTCAAACGCTCGTGATGGCGGAATACCGTGGCATCACGGTGGCCGATATGACCAAACTGCGCAACGAAGCGCGCAGCAAGGGTGTGACTCTCAGCGTGTTCAAGAACACGCTGGCACGCCGTGCTGTCGCTGGTAGCGCGTTTGAGATCGTCGGCGACCAGATGACCGGTCCGCTGATCTACGGCTTCTCCGAAGACGCTGTGGCTGCCGCGAAAGTGGTGGCCGATTTCGCGAAGACCAACGACAAGTTGGTGATTCGCGGCGGCGCATTCGGTGGCAAGGCCCTGGACGTCGACGGCGTGAAGCAACTGGCCAACATCCCTTCGAAGGAAGTGCTGCTGGCGCAATTGCTGGGCTTGATGCAATCCCCGATCTCTCGTACCGCACGCGTGCTCGCGGCGCTGGCCGAGAAGCGTGGTGGTGGCGAAGCACAGGCGGAAGCTCCCGCCGCAGAAGAAGTCGCCGCTTGAGTGCGCGACTTTTGACCCAACTTATTTAGGAAACAAAAATGGCATTCGATAAAGACGCATTTCTGACCGCGCTCGACAGCATGACGGTCCTGGAACTCAACGACCTGGTCAAGGCCATCGAAGAGAAGTTCGGCGTGAGCGCCGCAGCCATGTCGGCTCCCGCAGCCGGCGGTGGCGCCGCTGCAGCAGTGGTCGAAGAGCAGACCGAATTCAACGTCATGCTGATGGATGCTGGCGCGAACAAGGTGTCGGCGATCAAGGCCGTGCGCGAAATCACCGGCCTGGGCCTCAAGGAAGCCAAGGACCTGGTGGAAGCCGCTCCCAAGGCCGTCAAGGAAGGCCTGTCGAAGGCTGACGCTGAAGCCGCCAAGAAGAAGCTGGAAGATGCCGGCGCCAAGGTGGAACTGAAGTAATTCAGTTTCCCTGAAGGGCTGGAGGCGCCGAAAGGCCCTCCAGCCTTTGCCGCTTTCAGAGCGCACCCAAAAACCGGCTCGAGTCAGTCGATTTTTGAGTGTCTTCTGACCCCGACTGCAGAAGACCCCCTTGGTTCGGGCGATGTGCAACGCATCGCCGTCCGCCAGGGCTGGTAGTGGCCAGCCGCCAAGGAGAGTGGTGCTCAGGCACCTCACCACGTCGCTGAAGATCTCAAGCTCCGGAGCTCTCATGGCCCAAACGTCCACGTACAGTTACACCGAACGCAAGCGTATCCGAAAGAATTTCGGCAACCGCGACAGCGTCGTCGAAATCCCCTACCTGCTGCAGATGCAGAAAGACGCGTACACCGCGTTCCTGCAAGCCGGCATCGCGCCCCAGAAACGCACTGTGGAAGGTCTGCAGGCCGCGTTCGACGCTGCGTTCCCGATCGTCTCGCACAACGGTTTCGTCGAGATGAAGTTCCTCGAGTACAACCTCGCGAAACCCGCCTTCGACGTCCGCGAATGCCAGACCCGTGGTCTCACCTTCGCCTCGGCCGTGCGCGCCAAGGTCCAGCTGATCATCTATGACCGCGAGTCGTCGACCTCGCAGTCGAAGGTGGTCAAGGAAGTCAAGGAGCAAGAGGTCTACATGGGCGAAGTGCCGCTCATGACCGACAAGGGCTCGTTCATCATCAACGGCACCGAGCGCGTGATCGTGTCGCAGCTCCACCGTTCGCCGGGCGTGTTCTTCGAGCACGACAAGGGCAAGACCCACAGCTCGGGCAAGCTGCTGTTCTCGGCCCGCGTGATTCCCTACCGCGGCTCGTGGCTCGACTTCGAGTTCGACCCGAAGGACATGCTGTACTTCCGCGTCGACCGCCGCCGCAAGATGCCGGTCACGATCCTGCTCAAGGCCATCGGCCTGAACCCGGAATCGATCCTGGCGAACTTCTTCGTCAACGACAACTTCCGCCTGATGGACAGCGGCGCGCAGATGGAGTTCGTCTCCGAGCGCCTGCGCGGCGAAGTCGCCCGCTTCGACATCACCGACAAGGCCGGCAAGGTCGTGGTCGCCAAGGACAAGCGCGTCACCGCGCGCCACACGCGCGAGCTCGAGCAGTCGGAAACCACGCACATCAGCGTGCCGGAAGACTTCCTGGTCGGCCGCGTCGTGGCCCGCAACATCGTCGACCCCGACACCGGTGAAATCCTGGCCAAGGCCAACGACGAACTGACCGAAGCGTTGCTGAAGAAGCTGCGCACGGCCGGCGTGCAGGACGTCCAGGCGATCTACACCAACGAACTCGACCAGGGCGCCTACATCTCGCAGACCCTGCGCATCGACGAGACGGTGGACGAGTTCGCCGCCCGCGTCGCCATCTACCGCATGATGCGCCCCGGCGAGCCGCCGACGGAAGACGCGGTGCAGGCCTTGTTCCAGCGCCTGTTCTACAACCCGGACACGTACGACCTGTCGCGCGTCGGCCGCATGAAGTTCAACGCCAAGGTCGGCCGCGACGAATCGACCGGCCCGATGGTGCTGACCAACGAGGACATCCTGGCCGTGGTCAAGATCCTCGTCGACCTGCGCAATGGCCGCGGCGAAGTCGATGACATCGACCACCTGGGCAATCGCCGCGTGCGTTGCGTCGGCGAGCTGGCCGAGAACCAGTACCGCACCGGCCTGGCCCGCATCGAGAAGGCCGTGAAGGAGCGTCTGGGCCAGGCCGAGCAAGAGCCGCTGATGCCGCACGACCTGATCAACAGCAAGCCGATCTCGGCCGCGCTGAAGGAATTCTTCGGCGCCTCGCAGCTGTCGCAGTTCATGGACCAGACCAACCCGCTGTCCGAGATCACGCACAAGCGTCGCGTCTCGGCCCTGGGCCCGGGCGGTCTGACCCGCGAACGCGCCGGCTTCGAAGTGCGCGACGTGCACGTCACCCACTACGGCCGCGTGTGCCCGATCGAAACGCCTGAAGGCCCGAACATCGGCCTGATCAACTCGCTGGCCCTGTACGCCCGCCTGAACGAATACGGCTTCATCGAGACGCCGTACCGCCGCGTGGTCGACAGCAAGGTCACGATGGACATCGACTACCTGTCGGCCATCGAGGAAGGCAAGTACGTCATCGCCCAGGCCAATGCGGCCCTGGACAAGGACGGCCGCCTGACCGGCGACCTGGTGTCGGCGCGCGAAACCGGCGAATCGATCCTGGTCGGCGCCGAGCGCGTGCAGTACATGGACGTGTCGCCGGCGCAGATCGTGTCGGTGGCGGCCTCGCTCGTGCCCTTCCTGGAGCACGACGATGCGAACCGCGCGTTGATGGGCGCCAACATGCAGCGCCAGGCCGTGCCTGTGCTGCGCCCCGAGAAGCCCTTCGTCGGTACCGGCATCGAGCGCGTCTCCGCGGTCGACTCGGGCACCGTGGTCACGGCCACCCGCGGCGGTATCGTCGACTACGTCGATGCCACCCGCATCGTGGTCCGCGTCAACGATGCCGAAGCCACCGCCGGTGAAGTCGGCGTCGACATCTACAACCTGATCAAGTACCAGCGTTCGAACCAGAACACGAACATCCACCAGCGTCCGATCGTCAAGCGCGGCGACAAGATCGCCAAGGGCGACGTGGTTGCCGACGGCGCGTCGACCGACCTGGGCGAGCTCGCGCTCGGCCAGAACATGCTGATCGCGTTCATGCCCTGGAACGGCTACAACTTCGAAGACTCGATCCTGATCAGCGAACGCGTGGTGGCCGAAGACCGCTACACCTCGATCCACATCGAGGAACTGGTGGTGATGGCCCGCGACACCAAGCTCGGTGCCGAGGAAATCACGCGCGACATCCCGAACCTGGCCGAGCAGCAGCTCAACCGCCTGGACGAATCCGGGATCATCTACGTCGGCGCCGAAGTGCAGCCGGGCGACACGCTGGTGGGCAAGGTCACGCCGAAGGGCGAGACCACGCTGACGCCTGAAGAGAAGCTGCTGCGCGCGATCTTCGGCGAGAAGGCTTCCGACGTGAAGGACACCTCGCTGCGCGTCGACCAGGGCTCGCAAGGCACCGTGATCGACGTCCAGGTGTTCACCCGCGAAGGCATCACGCGCGACAAGCGCGCCCAGCAGATCATCGACGACGAGCTCAAGCGCTTCCGCCTCGACCTGAACGACCAGCTTCGCATCGTCGAAGCCGACGCCTTCGACCGGATCGAGAAGCTGCTGACCGGCCGTGTCGCCAACGGCGGCCCGAACAAGCTGGCCAAGGGCACCAAGCTCGACAAGGCGTATCTGACGTCGATCGAGAAGTTCCACTGGTTCGACATCCGCCCGGCGGAAGACGAAGTGGCGACGCAGCTCGAGTCGATCAAGAACTCGCTCGAGCAGACCCGCCACAGCTTCGACCTCGCGTTCGAAGAGAAGCGCAAGAAGCTCACGCAGGGCGACGAGCTGCCCGCGGGCGTGCTCAAGATGGTCAAGGTCTACCTGGCCGTCAAGCGCCGCCTGCAACCCGGCGACAAGATGGCCGGCCGCCACGGCAACAAGGGTGTGGTGTCGAAGATCGTTCCGGTCGAGGACATGCCCCATATGGCCGACGGCACGCCGTGCGACATCTGCCTGAACCCGCTGGGCGTGCCCTCGCGGATGAACGTCGGGCAGGTGCTCGAAGTGCATCTGGGCTGGGCCGGCAAGGGCATCGGCCAGCGCATCGGCGACATGCTGCAGGCCGAGGCCAAGGTGGCCGAGCTGCGCAAGTTCATGGACGAGATGTACAACGGCTCGGGCCGCAAGGAAGACTTGAGCAAGCTCAGCGATTCCGACGTGCTCGAGATGGCGGCCAACCTGTCGAGCGGCGTGACCTTCGCCACGCCGGTGTTCGACGGTGCCTCGGAAGAGGAAATCCGCGGCATGCTGAAGCTCGCCTATCCGGACGAGATCGCCAAGCTCAAGGGCCTGACCGAGACCCGCACGCAGGCCTACCTGTACGACGGCCGCACCGGCGACCAGTTCGAACGTCCGACCACCGTCGGCTACATGCACTTCTTGAAGCTGCACCACCTGGTGGACGACAAGATGCACGCCCGCTCGACCGGCCCGTACTCGCTGGTCACGCAACAGCCGCTGGGCGGCAAGGCGCAGTTCGGCGGCCAGCGCTTCGGTGAAATGGAAGTGTGGGCGCTGGAGGCCTACGGCGCCGCCTACGTGCTGCAGGAAATGCTGACGGTGAAGTCCGACGACGTGCAGGGCCGTACCAAGGTCTACGAGAGCATCGTCAAGGGCGAACACTCGATCGAAGCCGGGATGCCGGAATCGTTCAATGTGCTGGTCAAGGAAATCCGTTCCCTTGGCTTGGATATTGAACTGGAACGCTCATAAGCAAACAAGGAAAGAGTCACATGAAGTCATTACTCGACCTGTTCAAGCAATTCACGCCGGACGAGCATTTCGATGCCATCCGCATCGGCATGGCCTCGCCCGAGAAGATCCGCTCGTGGTCCTTCGGCGAAGTGAAGAAGCCCGAGACCATCAACTACCGGACCTTCAAGCCCGAGCGCGACGGTCTCTTCTGCGCCAAGATCTTCGGCCCGATCAAGGACTACGAGTGCCTGTGCGGCAAGTACAAGCGCCTGAAGCACCGCGGCGTGATCTGCGAGAAGTGCGGCGTTGAAGTCACGCAGACCAAGGTGCGTCGCGAGCGCATGGGTCACATCGACCTGGCCGCGCCCTGCGCCCACATCTGGTTCCTGAAGTCGCTGCCGTCGCGCCTGGGCCTGGTGCTCGACATGACGCTGCGCGACATCGAACGCGTGCTGTACTTCGAAGCCTACGTGATCACCGACCCCGGCATGACCCCGCTGAAGAAGTTCGGCATCATGTCCGAGGACGACTATGACGCGAAGCGCAAGGAATACGGCGACGAGTTCATCGCCAAGATGGGCGCCGAAGGCATCAAGGACCTGCTGGAAGGCATCGAGCTCGACAGCGAGATCGAGCGTCTGCGCGGCGACCTGACCGGCTCCGAAGTCAAGGTCAAGAAGAACTCCAAGCGCCTCAAGGTGCTGGAAGCCTTCCGCAAGTCGGGCATCAAGCCCAACTGGATGGTGCTCGAAGTGCTGCCCGTGCTGCCGCCGGACCTGCGTCCGCTGGTGCCGCTGGACGGCGGCCGCTTCGCGACCTCCGACCTGAACGACCTCTATCGTCGCGTCATCAACCGCAACAGCCGCCTGCGCCGCCTGCTCGAACTGAAGGCGCCGGAAATCATCGCGCGCAACGAGAAGCGGATGCTCCAGGAAGCGGTCGACTCGCTGCTGGACAACGGCCGTCGCGGCAAGGCCATGACGGGCGCCAACAAGCGCGCACTGAAGTCGCTGGCCGACATGATCAAGGGCAAGAGCGGTCGCTTCCGCCAGAACTTGCTGGGCAAGCGCGTCGACTACTCGGGCCGTTCGGTCATCGTGGTCGGCCCGACGCTCAAGCTGCACCAGTGCGGCCTGCCGAAGCTGATGGCGCTCGAGCTGTTCAAGCCCTTCATCTTCTCGCGCCTCGAAGCCATGGGCATCGCGACCACCATCAAGGCGGCCAAGAAGGAAGTGGAATCGGGCACGCCGGTGGTCTGGGACATCCTTGAAGAAGTGATCAAGGAACACCCGGTGATGCTGAACCGCGCACCGACGCTGCACCGCCTGGGCATCCAGGCCTTCGAGCCGATCCTGATCGAAGGCAAGGCGATCCAGCTGCACCCGCTGGTCTGCGCGGCTTTCAATGCCGACTTCGACGGCGACCAGATGGCCGTCCACGTGCCGCTGTCGGTGGAAGCGCAGATGGAAGCCCGCACGCTGATGCTGGCCTCCAACAACGTGCTGTTCCCGGCGTCCGGCGAACCGTCGATCGTTCCTTCGCAGGACGTGGTGCTGGGTCTGTACTACACGACCCGCGACCGCATCAACGCCAAGGGCGAGGGCCTGATCTTCTCCGACATCGGTGAAGTCCAGCGCGCGCTCGACGCCAACGTGGTCGAGCTCACCGCCAAGGTCGCGGTCCGCATCACCGAGTACACCAAGGACAAGGAAAGCGGCGCGTTCGTGCCGTCGACCTCGCTGGTGGACACGACCGTGGGCCGTGCGCTGCTGTCCGAGATCCTGCCGAAGGGCCTGCCGTTCTCGAACATCAACAAGGCGCTGAAGAAGAAGGAAATCTCCAAGCTCATCAACGTCTCGTTCCGCAAGTGCGGCCTGAAAGAGACCGTCGTGTTCGCCGACAAGCTGTTGCAGAACGGCTTCCGCCTGGCGACCAAGGCCGGTATCTCGATCGCGATCGACGACATGCTGGTGCCGGCCGAGAAGCACGGCATCATCGACCGCTCGGCCAAGGAAGTGAAGGAGATCGAGCAGCAGTACGTCTCCGGTCTCGTGACCTCCGGCGAGCGCTACAACAAGGTGGTCGACATCTGGGGCAAGGCCGGCGACGAAGTGTCGAAGGTCATGATGGCCAAGCTGTCGAAGCAGACCGTCATCGACCGCCACGGCAAGGAAGTCGAGCAGGAGTCGTTCAACTCGATCTACATGATGGCCGACTCGGGCGCTCGCGGTTCCGCCGCGCAGATCCGCCAGGTGGCCGGCATGCGGGGCCTGATGGCCAAGCCTGACGGCTCGATCATCGAGACGCCCATCACGGCGAACTTCCGTGAAGGCCTGAACGTGCTGGAGTACTTCATCTCCACCCACGGTGCCCGTAAGGGTCTGGCCGACACGGCGCTGAAGACCGCGAACTCCGGCTACCTGACGCGCCGCCTGGTCGACGTGACGCAGGATCTGGTCGTGATCGAGCAGGATTGCGGCACCCACGACGGCGCACTGATGCGCGCCATCGTCGAAGGCGGTGAAGTGATCGAATCGCTGCGCGACCGTATCCTCGGCCGTACCGCTGCGGAAGACGTGCTGCACCCCGAAACGCGTGCCGTGCTGGTGAATGCCGGCGACATGCTCGACGAGGACGTCATCGACGCGATCGAGGCCGACGGCGTCGACGAAGTCAAGGTGCGCACGGCGCTGACCTGCGCGACCCGCTTCGGCATCTGCGCCAAGTGCTACGGCCGCGACCTCGGCCGCGGCGGCCTGGTCAACAACGGCGAAGCGGTCGGCGTGATCGCGGCGCAGTCGATCGGCGAGCCCGGCACGCAGCTGACGATGCGGACCTTCCACATCGGCGGTGCGGCCTCGCGCGCGGCGGTGGCCTCCAGCGTCGAAGCCAAGTCGAACGGTTCGATCGGCTTCAACGCCACGATGCGCTACGTGACCAACAGCAAGAGCGAACTGGTCGTGATCTCGCGTTCGGGCGAGATCATCATCCATGACGAGCACGGCCGCGAGCGCGAGCGCCACAAGGTGCCGTACGGCGCCATCCTGGCGGTCAAGGCCGACCAGCAGATCAAGTCCGGCCACGTGCTGGCCAACTGGGATCCGCTGACGCGCCCGATCATCACGGAATTCGCCGGTCAGACGAAGTTCGAGAACGTCGAGGAAGGCCTCACGGTCGCCAAGCAGGTGGACGAAGTCACCGGCCTGTCGACCCTGGTCGTGATCGATCCGAAGCGCCGCGGCGCTGCCAAGGTCGTGCGTCCGCAAGTGAAGCTGATCGACGCCTCGGGCGCCGAGGTCAAGATCCCCGGCACCGACCACTCGGTGACCATCGGCTTCCCGATCGGTGCGCTGGTCCAGGTGCGCGACGGCCAGGACGTGGGCCCCGGCGAAGTGCTGGCGCGGATTCCGGTCGAAGGCCAGAAGACGCGGGACATCACCGGCGGTCTGCCGCGCGTGGCCGAGCTGTTCGAGGCCCGTTCGCCGAAGGACAAGGGCATGCTGGCCGAAATGACCGGTACCGTGTCGTTCGGCAAGGAGACCAAGGGCAAGATCCGCCTGCAGATCACCGACCCCGAAGGCACCGTCTGGGAAGACCTCGTGCCGAAGGAAAAGAACATTCTGGTGCACGAAGGCCAGGTGGTGAACAAGGGCGAAAGCGTGGTCGACGGCCCGGCGGACCCGCAGGACATCCTGCGCCTGCTGGGTTCGGAAGAACTGGCGCGCTACATCGTGGACGAAGTGCAGGACGTGTACCGCTTGCAAGGCGTGAAGATCAACGACAAGCACATCGAGGTGATCGTTCGCCAGATGCTGCGCCGGGTCGTGGTCGAGAGCGTCGGCGACACCAACTACATCGCCGGTGAACAGGTCGAACGCAGCGAAATGCTCAACACCAACGACGCCCTGCGCGCCGCTGGCAAGATCCCCGCGACGTTCACCAACCTGCTGCTGGGTATCACGAAGGCATCGCTGTCGACCGACAGCTTCATCAGCGCCGCATCGTTCCAGGAAACGACGCGCGTGCTGACCGAAGCCGCGATCATGGGCAAGCGCGACGAGCTGCGCGGCCTGAAGGAAAACGTCATCGTCGGCCGCCTGATCCCTGCGGGCACCGGCATGGCGTACCACCAGGCACGCAAGGTCAAGGACGCGATGGACGAGGCCGAGCGCCGCGCGATCGCCGAGTCGGAAGCGGCCGAATTGGCCGGCTCCGACACCGCCGCCGAGGAAGTGACCACCGCGGTCGACGCCAGCGAAGGCGCCGCGACCGAATAACTGGTTAGCATCTCCGGCCATGACCGGAACCCGAAGCCCCCTTTCCGCCCGCGGATCGGGGGCTTTTCTTTTTTCGCCCTTGCCATGAGCGGCATGCCCGATTCACTGCCGTTCTGGATCGGCGGCGCGCTGGCGCTGTTCTGGTTCGTCGGCGCCTACAACCGATTGGTGCGGCTGCGCTCCGCGGCCCTGCAGGCCTATGCGACGCTCGACGCCGCGCTGGTGCGGCAGCTCGAGTTCGTGCTGGCGCGGGCGGCCGAGGCCGAACCAGCCGCGCCCGCCACACCTGCCGCACCTGCCGCACCTGCCGCACCTGCCGGCCCGCCGCCGTCCGGCGCCTCGCTGCAGGCCGCAGCCGGCCAGCTCGCGACCCTGCTGGCCGCCACTCGGCTGCGGGCGCTCGACCCGGCCGGCATTGCCGCATTGGGCACCGCCTTGCACGTGTTGCTGGCGGCGTGGCAGCGTTTGCACCCGGACGCGGTCGTCAGCTTCGACGCCGATGGCACGCTGTCGCGGCCGGTGCCGCTCCCCGGCAGGGTCGAGCCGCTGGCCGACAGCGTACCGATCGCCTGGCCCGAGCCCTCCGCCGCGGCGGAAATCGCCCGCAGCCAGTTCAATCTGGCGGTGGCGCAGTACAACGCGGCGATCGGACAGTTTCCCGCCCTGCTGGTGGCGTGGATCATGCAGCTCAGACCCGCAGCCCCGCTGCGTTGAACGTGGCGCAGGTGTCCGCCTGCGCTTCCCGCCCTTACCATCGACCTCAAGTTGCCAGATCTTCCAGACTCCATCCCCGGTTCGCCGCCCTTGTGGCGCCAGTTGCAGCTCACCGCTGCGTCGCTGGCGTCGATCCGCAGCGGCGTCTCGGGCGCCGTCGCATTCGAGGCCGTCGAGCCGGCGCTGCGGCCCGGCGTGCAGGCGCTCGGCTTCCAGGTGCTGCGTTGGCTCGGCCGGGCCGAGGCGCTGCGCCGCCAGCTCGCCAAGCGCACGCCCCCGCCGGCGGCCGATGCGCTGCTGTGCACCGCGCTCGCGCTGGCCTGGGACGCCGAGCGCTCGCCCTATGAACCCTTCACGCTGGTCGACCAGTCGGTCGAGGCCGCCAAGCGCAACCCGGGCACCCGGGCCCAGGCCAGCTTCATCAATGCCTGCCTGCGGCGCTTCCTGCGCGAGCGCGACGAACTGGTGGCGATCACGGAGCGCGAGCCGGTCGCGCAGTGGAACCATCCGCGCTGGTGGATCGAACGGCTCAGGCGCCAGCATCCGCGCGACTGGCAGCGTGTGCTGGCGGCCGACAACACGCAGGCGCCGATGACCCTGCGCGTCAATCTGCAGAAGACCGATGTCGCCGCTTTCCAGCAGGGGCTGGCGGCGGTCGACCTGAAGGCCGTGCCGGTCGGCGCCAGTGGATTGCAGCTGGCGCGGGCTCGCCCGGTGGCCCAGATCCCGGGTTTCCTGGAGGGCGAATGCTCGGTGCAGGATGCGGCCGCTCAGATCGCCGCCCCGCTGCTGCTCTCCGGCCTCGACCTGCGCGGTGCCGCGCCGCTGCGGGTGCTCGACGCCTGCGCCGCGCCGGGCGGCAAGACGGCCCACCTGCTCGAACTGGCGGGCGGCGCCGCGATCGAGGTCACGGCACTGGAGGTCGACGCCGCGCGCAGCCGCCGCATCGACGACACGCTGTCCCGCCTGGGCTTGAAAGCCAAAGTAGTCGTTGCCGACGCCTCGCGGCCCGCGGCCTGGTGGGACGGCCAGTCCTTCGACGCCATCCTGCTCGACGCCCCGTGCACGGCTTCGGGCATCGTCCGGCGCCATCCCGACGTGCGCTGGCTGCGCCGCGAGAGCGACATCGAGCAGCTGGCGGTGCAGCAGGCGATGCTGCTGGCCGCCCTCTGGCCGCTGGTCCGGCCGGGCGGCCGCCTGCTTTATTGCACCTGCTCGGTGTTTTTGGAGGAGGGGGCGCACCAGATCGAGGCGTTCCTTGCACACAACACCGATGCCCGATTGCTGCCCTCGCCCGGGCATTTGCTACCCCAAAGCGGGGTCAATGCGCGCGGCGTCCCGGACAATGCCTTGGGTGATCACGACGGTTTCTTCTACGCGCTGCTCGAGAAGCTGCCACGCTGAAAGGCGTTGGCCGGCTCGGCTGGCCGCGCTCCTGGTGCTTGTCTGGGCTCTGTCGGTCTGGCTGGCGGGCCCGGCCCGGGCGGACTCGCGCAGCCCGGCGGTCACCCAGTTGCGGCTCGAGCAGGCGGACGACGGCGTCTACCTCACGGCCCAGGTGCAATTCGACCTGCCGCCGGTGGTCGAGGAGGTGCTCGAGAAAGGCATCGCGATCTATTTCGTCGCCGAGGCCGAGCTGTACCGGGAACGTTGGTACTGGACCGATCTCAAAGTGGCCCAGGCGGCGCGATACATGCGGCTGGCCTACCAGCCCCTGACCCGCCGATGGCGCCTCAACGTGTCTCCCGTGCCCATCACCAATTCAGGCTTCGGCGTCTCGCTGAACCAGAACTTCGACACCCTGGCCGATGCCCTCGAGGCCATCAGCCGGGTCGGGCGCATGCGCCTGGGCGACCTGGCCGAGATCGGTGACGATGCCACGCACCCCGTGGCCTTCCACTTCCGCCTCGACACCTCCCAGTTGCCGCGCCCGTTCCAGATCGGCGCGGTCGGCCAGTCCGACTGGAACATCTCGGCCGAGAAAAGCGTCCGGCTCCCGCTGGAGAAACTGAAGTGAGCACTGACCCGCGGGTCACCCCGCGGGCGTCGCCGGCGGCGCGACGTTCGCGCGCCGTGCGCTGGGCCATCGGCGTGGTGGCGGCGCTGGTCACGGCGATCGGCCTGGTGCTGATGTTCCTGCTGGCGCAGGCCACCAACAACCGCGCCTTCTACGAGCGCAACTACGCCCGCCTGTTCGGCATCAACGTGGTGGTGGCGGTGGCGCTCGTGCTCGTGATCGGATGGGTCGCGTTCCGGCTGCTGCGGCGGCTGCGGCAAGGCAAGTTCGGCAGCCGGCTCCTGATCAACCTGGCGGCGATCTTCGCGCTGGTCGGCGTCGTGCCCGGCATGCTGGTGTACGTCGTTTCCTATCAATTCGTCGCCCGCTCGATCGAGAGCTGGTTCGACGTCAAGGTCGAGGGGGCGCTCGACGCCGGCCTGAACCTCGGCCGCGCCACGCTGGATTCGCTGTCCGACGACCTCGCGAGCAAGACGCGGACGGCCAGCGCGCAGCTGGCCAACGTGCCGGACACCCGCGCCGGGCTGGTGCTGGAGCGCATCCGCGACCAGTTGGGCGCGACCGACGTCATCCTCTGGACCGGCAGCGGCCAGCTGGTGGCCAGTGCGGGCGCGTCGCGCTTCGAGCTCAGCCCCGAGCGGCCGACGCAGCAGCAACTGCGGCAGGTGCGTGCCGACCGCGCCGTCGCCCACATCGAAGGCCTCGACGAGACGCCGGTGCCGGGCGCGCCGACGCCCGTGGCCAGCGTGCGGGCCCTGGCGCTGGTGCAGAGCCAGGGCTTCGAATTCAACACCGAGCCGCGCTTCCTGCAGGTCACGCAGCCGCTGCCCCCGGCCGTGGTGAGCAACGCCTTGGCGGTGCAGGAGGCCAACCGCGAGTACCAGGAACGGGCGCTGGCGCGCGAGGGCCTGCGCCGCATGTACATCGGCACGCTGACGCTGACGCTGTTCCTGGCGGTGTTCGGCGCCGTGCTGCTGGCCGTGCTGTTCGGCACCCGGCTGGCACGGCCGCTGCTGGTGCTGGCCGACGGCGTGCGCCAGGTGGCAGGCGGCGACTTGCGGCCCACCGCCGTGCTGCAAGGCCGGGACGAACTCGGCGGCCTCACGCGCTCATTCGCCACCATGACCCAGCAGTTGGCCGATGCGCGCGGCGCTGTCGAAAAGACCATGGGCGAACTCGACGCCGCCCGCTCCAACCTGCAGACCATCCTGGACAACCTGACCTCGGGCGTGATCGTGCTCGACGCCCAGGGCTTCATCCTCTCGACCAATCCGGGCGCCACCCGGGTGCTGCGGGCGCCGCTGGCGGCCTTTGAAGGCCAGCAGCTGGCCGAGGTCCCGGGCCTGTCGGAATTCGCGCAGAACGTGCAGCAGCAGTTCGACGACTTCGAGGTCGAGCGCCTCCAGCACGGGCTCGACCACTGGCAGCACGCGTTYGAACTGCACGCGGGCGGCGACGCGATGGGGCAGGACGCGATCAACATCGTCGCGCGCGGCGCCGAACTGCCGGGCGCCGAGCGGCTGCTGGTGTTCGACGACATCTCCGAGATCGTCTCGGCCCAGCGCGCGCAGGCCTGGGGCGAGGTGGCGCGCCGGCTGGCGCACGAGATCAAGAATCC
>NZ_JBFUCI010000074.1:0-19554 GCF_056405335.1 Variovorax sp. P1_H12_2 | reverse complement strand
CTTTCGATGGCGGCCTCCACCGTGCGCGCCCTGGTTTTGAGCACAGTCCAATCCCTCATTGCGGATGGCAGTTGGCCGGCGCGCACCACCACCAAGCCGAGTGCGGTCCGCGCCTGTTGACCAGCACCGATTGGGCCTTGATCAACGCCCCTGCCGGAGAACGCCAGAGTTCGCGTGGCAGCAAAAACCGATGGCCGCCGGCTCGATACCCTCGGCGTCAGCGCTTCTGCCGCCGCTCCCGCGCCCGCCGCACCTGCCGGCTCTGCCCGGCCTCGGCCGCCGCGCGGGCCTGCCGGGCCTTCTTCTGCCGCCGCCGGCCCGACAGCCAGCGGCCGAGCGCGAAGCTCGCGAGGCCGCTCACGACCGCGATCACGAGCCCGATGATTCCGATTTCCATGCGCGCCTCCCTTACAGCACGCGCACGATGCCGGTCGGCTTGAAGCCGAGATCGGCCGCCTTGCCCTTGCGTGCCCGGGTGCCGCGCGCGTTGTTGAGCGTGCGGATCTCCAGCGTCTCCTCGCGCTCCTTGCCGCCGCGGCCGATGCCTTCAATCTTGATGCTGCGCGTGTAGGCCGCCGCACCGGCCAGCGTGTCCTTGGCCTCGAGATCGATCAGCGTGAGCCCGCGGCCGCCCTTCGGCAGCGCCTTGAGTTCGCCGATGTCGAAGGTCAGAATACGGCCGCCGGTCGAGGCGCAGGCCACGTGCGTGGCCGCCGGCAGCGGCTCGGCGCCGCCGGCGCCGCCRACCAGCGACGGGCGGCACAGCTGCTCGCCCTCGCCGACGTCGATGAAAGCCTTGCCGCCGCGCTGGCGCGAGATCATGTTCTCGACCGCCGCGATGAAGCCGTAGCCGCCGGTGTTCGCGAGCAGCAGGTTGGCCGACAGCGGGCCCGCGAAGTAATGCGCGACATGCGTCCCGCTGTCGAGGTCGATCAGCGTCGTCACCGGCTGGCCGTCGCCGCGCCCGCCCGGCAGCGACGCCACGGGCACGCTGTAGACGCGCACGCCCTTGTCCTTGGCGGTGCCGAAGACCAGCAGCGTATCGACCGAGCGGCATTCGAAGGCGCCATACAGCGCATCGCCCGACTTGAAGCTGTACTCGGGTGCCGCGGCGGCCGCGGCGCGCTCGCTGGCCCAGCCCTTCTGCGTGCGCACCCAGCCCTTCTGCGACACGATCACGGTCACCGGCTCGTCGACCACGCGCACTTCGGCCACGGCCCGCTTCTCGGCCTGGATCAGCGTGCGGCGCGCATCCTCGAAGCTCTTCGCGTCGGCCTCGATTTCCTTCACCAGCAGGCGGCGCAGCGCGGCCGGACTGCCGAGGATGTCCTCGAGCTTCTTCTGTTCCTCGCGCAGGCCCTTGAGCTCCTGCTCGATCTTGATCGCCTCCAGCCGCGCCAGCTGACGCAGCCGGATCTCGAGAATGTCCTCGGCCTGCCGGTCGCTCAGGTTGAAGCGCGCGATCAGCGCCGCCTTCGGATCCTCGGCGGCGCGGATGATCGCGATCACCTCGTCGATGTTCAGCAGCACCAGCTGCCGCCCTTCGAGGATGTGGATGCGGTCCTGCACCTTGCCGAGCCGATGGCGCGAGCGCTTCTCGACCGTGATCTCGCGGAAGGCGATCCACTCGTTGAGCATCTGCCGCAGCGACTTCTGCGTCGGCTTGCCGTCGATGCCCACCATCGTCAGGTTGATCGACGACGAGCTCTCCAGCGAGGTCTGCGACAGCAGCATCGTGGCGAACTCTTCCTGGCTGATGCGCGAGGTCTTGGGTTCGAACACCAGCCGCACCGCCGCGTCCTTGCTCGACTCGTCGCGCACCACGTCGAGCAGAGACAACACCGAGGCCTTGAGTTGCGTCTGCTCGGCCGTGAGCGCCTTCTTGCCGGCGCGGATCTTGGGGTTGGTGAGCTCCTCGATCTCTTCGAGCACCTTCTGCGAGCTGACGCCCGGCGGCAGTTCGTTGACCACCAGTTGCCACTGGCCGCGCGCGAGCTCCTCGATCTTCCAGCGGGCCCGCACCTTGAGCGAGCCGCGACCCGTGCGATAGGCGTCGGCGATGTCGGTCGCGCTGCTGATGATCTGCGCGCCGCCCGGATAGTCGGGGCCGGGCACCAGGGTGAACAGTTCCTCGTCGGTCAGCTGGCCGTTGGCCTTGATCAGCGCCACGCAGGCGTCGGCGACCTCGCGCAGGTTGTGGCTCGGGATCTCGGTCGCCAGGCCGACGGCGATGCCGCTCGCGCCGTTGAGCAGCGTGAACGGAAGCCGTGCCGGCAGCAGGCGCGGCTCCTCGGTCGAGCCGTCGTAGTTGGCGATGAAGTCGACCGTGCCCTCGTCGATCTCGTCAAGCAGGAGACTCGTGATGCGGGCCAGCCGCGCCTCGGTGTAGCGCATCGCCGCGGCGCCGTCGCCGTCGCGGCTGCCGAAGTTGCCCTGGCCGTCGACCAGCGGATAGCGCTGCGAGAAGTCCTGCGCCATGCGCACCAGTGCGTCGTAGGCGGCCTGGTCGCTGTGCGGATGGAAGCGGCCGAGCACGTCGCCGACCACGCGCGCGCTCTTGACCGGCTTGGCGCCCACGGTGCCGTTGGCGCCGCCGAAGCCCAGCCCCATGCGCGACATCGAATAGAGGATGCGCCGCTGCACCGGCTTCTGGCCGTCGCTGACATCGGGCAAGGCGCGGCCCTTCACCACGCTGAGCGCGTATTCGAGGTAGGCGGTCTGCGCGTAGTCGGCCAGCGTCAGCGCGCCATCGTCTTCGGGGCTCTGCAGATCGAGCGTGGGTTGAGAGTCCATGGAAAAAGAATGATGAGGAAATTCAGGGAGAGGGGCCGGCGCCTTGCGCTCGGCCCGGTGTCCGGCTCGCCGCCGACTTCATGGCGGCGCGGGCAATTCCGTTTCGGCAGGCGTTTCGGGCGCCGGCCCGGCATCGGCGGGCAGCGCCGGCACGCCGCGCGGTTCGGACGGCATGTTGCCACGTCCGAGCTCGCCGCCCTTCGGCACCGTCATTTCCATGCGGATGCGGCCGGGCGCATTGCCGCGCCCGTGCGGCGCCGAAGGCTTCAGGTAGGCGTAGAGCTGCAGCACGGTCGCGACGTAGTTCTGGGTCTCGCGGTAGTTGGGGATCCTGTTGCCGGCGCGCTGCACCGCGCCTTCGCCCGCGTTGTAGGCCGCCAGCGCCAGCTCGATCCGGCCGGGAAACATCGCGAGCAGGTCGCGCAGGTAGCGCGAGCCGGTGGCGACGTTGATGTGCGGGTCGAAGAGCTTCTTCTCGATCGACGCCCGCCCGTCCGTCGTGACGCCATAGCGCTGCGCGGTGGCCGGCATCACCTGCATCAAACCCAATGCGCCCTTGGGCGACACGGCCTGCGCATCGAATCCCGACTCGGTCGCGACCAGCGCCTGCAGCAGCTCGTAGTCGATCGAATGGCGCCGCGCCGCATCGCGCAGTGCGCCCTGCGCGGGCTTGAAGTTCGGCGAGGCCTCGAACAACGCCAGCAGCGCCTGCGAAGCAGGCGGCACCTTGCCGTCGATCACGCCCTTCGCGCCCAGCCGGGGCAGGCCGATGCCCTTGGCCGTGTCGAAGCTCTGGCCGCCCCGAAAGAAGAGCTGGTAGCGCGGATCGATCTGCTCCGATGCGAAATGCGCCACGCCCTTGTCGTCGATGTAGCCGAAGATGTCGGCGGCGTGGACGCGCTGCGCCGCGATCAGCAGCAGCGCCGACAGCAGCAGGAAGCGTCCAAGGGCTCTCATGAGGTTTGCCATGCGGCACTATGGATGGCTACGGGCCTGTCCGACCGCTCACAGCGTCACAAAATGTTCATGGCCCGGCGCCGGCCTAGACGTCGATCTCGACATCATCGGCGCGCAGTTCCATCAGTTCGCGGCGGGCGGCGGCTTCGCCCTTGCCCATCAGCTTGGTGATCTCGCCCTCGGTGCCCTGGGTGTCGAAGCGCCCCAGCCGCACCTGCAGCAGGCGCCGCGTGTCGGGGTTCAGCGTGGTCTCCCACAACTGCTCGGCGTTCATCTCGCCCAGCCCCTTGAAGCGGCTGATGCTCCAGGCGCCTTCGCGCACACCGTCCTTGCGCAGCTTGTCGAGGATCGCCGTGAGTTCGCCCTCGTCGAGCGCATAGAACTTGGAGGCCGGCTTCTTGCCGCGCGCCGGCGCGTCGACCCGGAACAGCGGCGGCTTGGCCACGTACACGTGGCCGGCCTCGATCAGCTTCGGGAAATGGCGGAAGAACAAGGTCAGCAGCAGCACCTGGATGTGCGAGCCGTCGACGTCGGCATCGCTCAGGATGCAGACCTTGCCGTAGCGCAGGCCCGACATGTCAGGCGTGTCGTTGGGCCCGTGCGGATCGACGCCGACCGCCACCGAGATGTCGTGGATTTCGGTGTTGGCGAACAGCCGGTCGCGCTCGACTTCCCAGGTGTTCAGCACCTTGCCGCGCAACGGCAGGATGGCCTGGCTTTCCTTGTCGCGCCCCATCTTGGCGCTGCCGCCGGCCGAATCGCCCTCGACCAGGAAGACCTCGTTGTGCGCGATGTCCTTGCTCTCGCAGTCGGTCAGCTTGCCGGGCAGCACGGCCACGCCGGAGCCCTTGCGCTTCTCGACCTTCTGCCCGGCCTTCTGCCGCGTCTGCGCGGCCTTGATGGCCAGTTCGGCGAGCTTCCTGCCGTAGTCCACGTGCTGGTTCAGCCACAGCTCGAGCGCGGGCCGCACGAAGCTGGACACCAGCCGCACTGCGTCGCGCGAGTTGAGCCGTTCCTTGATCTGGCCCTGGAACTGGGGGTCGAGCACCTTGGCCGACAGCACGTACGAAGCGCGTGCGAACACGTCCTCGGGCAGCAGCTTGACGCCCTTGGGCAGCAGCGAATGCAGCTCGATGAAGCTCTTGACCGCGTTGAACAGGCCGTCGCGCAATCCGCTCTCGTGGGTGCCGCCGGCGCTGGTCGGGATCAGGTTGACGTAGCTCTCGCGCACCGGCTGGCCGTCCTCGGTGAAGGCCACGCACCAGTCGGCGCCCTCGCCTTCGGCGAAGTTGTCGGCGTTCTTGTCGGCATGGCCCGCACCTTCGAACAGCGGGATCACCGGCTCGCCGTTGAGGGTCTGCATCAGGTAGTCGCGCAGGCCGCCCTTGTAGAGCCAGGTCTGGACGTCCTTGGTCTTCTCGACCACCAGCGTCACCGTGACGCCGGGCATCAGCACCGCCTTGCTGCGCAGCAGATGGGTCAGCTCGTTGATCGGGAGCGCGGCGGACTCGAAGTACTTCGGATCCGGCCAGGCGCGCACCGTGGTGCCCAGCTTGCGGTCGCGCGGTCCATCGCCGTTCGAGGCGGCCGCGCTTTCCTGCGGCCGCACCTTCAGTGGCTCGATCACGTCGCCGGCCGAGAAGGCGAGCTGCGCCACCGAGCCTTCGCGGTACGAGACGACTTCGAGCCGGGTCGACAGCGCATTGGTCACCGACACGCCGACCCCGTGCAGGCCGCCCGAGAAGCTGTAGGCGCCGCCCGAGCCCTTGTCGAACTTGCCGCCCGCATGCAGCCGGGTAAACACCAGCTCGACCACCGGCGCCTTCTCTTCCGGATGCAGGCCGAACGGAATGCCGCGGCCATCGTCCTCGACGCTGACCGAGCCATCGGTATGCAGTGTGACCTTGATCTTCTTGCCGTAGCCCGCGAGCGCCTCGTCGGCCGCGTTGTCCAGTACTTCCTGAATGATGTGCAGCGGGTTGTCGGTGCGGGTGTACATGCCCGGCCGCTGCTTGACGGGCTCGAGGCCCTTGAGGACGCGAATCGACGCCTCGCCGTAACTGCCTGGTTCCTTGCTTGCCATGGCGCGGGATTCTAGGCCTTGGTTCCGGGGCCGCCCGCGGGCCCCGGCGCGCGGACCGCATCAAAGGCCGCCGAAAATATCAACAATCGCCGCCGGCAGGCGCCCGACGCCGATCCCGGCTTTTCGGTACATTTTCCGCAATGACCTCTTCTTCCCAGCCGCTGGGCATCCAGCGGGTGCTCCTCTGCGGCGCCATGATCGTCACCCTGTCGATGGGGATCCGGCACGGCTTCGGCCTCTGGCTCCAACCGATCACCCAGGACCAGGGATGGACGCGGCAGGCCTTCTCGCTCGCGCTCGCCATCCAGAACCTTTCCTGGGGCGTGATCGGCGTCTTCGCCGGCATGCTGGCCGACAAGCTCGGCGCCTTCCGGGTGCTGGTGGCCGGCGCCGTGCTTTATGCGCTGGGACTGGCCGGCATGGCGCTGTCGCACACGCCGCTGCTGTTCGCGCTGACCACCGGCGTGCTGATCGGCGCCGCCCAGGCCGGCACCACCTACGCCGTGATCTACGGCGTGATCGGGCGCCAGGTCCCGGCCGAGCGCCGCTCCTGGGCCATGGGCGTGGCGGCCGCCGCCGGCTCCTTCGGCCAGTTCCTGATGGTGCCGGTCGAGGGCCAGCTGATCGCCCGGCTCGGCTGGCAGACCGCGCTGCTGGCGCTGGCGGCCATGGTGCTGCTGATCATCCCGCTGGCCTACTCGCTGCGCGAACCGCGGCTCGCCGCCGCCAGCGGCAAGCGCGAACAGACCATCGCGCAGGCGGTGCAGGAGGCCTTCAGGTACCCCAGTTTCGTGATGCTGACGGCGGGCTACTTCGTCTGCGGCTTCCAGTTGGCGTTCATCGGCATTCACATGCCGAGCTACCTGCGCGACAAGGGGCTCTCGCCCGAGGTGGCCAGCTATGCGCTGGCGCTGATCGGCCTGTTCAACATATTCGGCACCTACACCGCGGGCGCGCTGGGCTCCCGGCTGGCCAAGCGCAAGCTGCTGGCGGCCATCTACCTGAGCCGCGCGGCGGCGATCGCCGTCTTCCTGCTGACGCCGCTGTCGCCGCTCTCGGTCTACGTGTTCGCCGCCGCGATGGGCTTCCTGTGGCTCTCGACCGTGCCGCTGACCAGCGGCATCGTGGCCCAGATCTTCGGCGTCGCCCACCTGTCGATGCTGGGCGGCTTCGTCTTCCTGAGCCACCAGGTCGGCTCCTTCCTGGGAGTCTGGCTGGGCGGCTATCTGTACGACCGGCTGGGCAGCTACGACCTGGTCTGGTACGTCTCGATCGGGCTCGGCGTGATGGCAGCGCTGATCAACCTGCCGGTCAAGGAAAACGCGATTTTGCGACCGAGAATCCAACCTGCTTGACCACGGACATGTCTGAAACCACCCGCCCCACCCGCCATCGCCTTGTCCAAGCCGGCTGGCTGGGCGCCGCCGCGCTCGCGCTGGCGGGCGTGTTCGCGCTCTACACGCGTCCGGGCTTCCTGGTGACGCTGGCCGACCAGATCTGGGCCTGCTTTTGAATCACGCCACACTCGCACCCTCGCCCTGGATCGTGCGCTGGTCGCACCTGCTGGCGCCCGGCGCCACGGTGCTGGACGTCGCCTGCGGCAGCGGCCGCCACATGCGCTGGTTCGGCGACCGCGGCCACCCCGCTACAGGCGTCGACCGCTCGCAGGACGCGATCGATGCCGCGGCATCGTTCGGTCGCGCCGTTCAGGCCGACATCGAGGACGGCCCCTGGCCCTTCGAAGGCCGGCTTTTCGGCGCGGTGATCGTCACCAACTACCTCTGGCGCCCGCGCCTGCCGGACATCGTCGCGGCGGTCGCGCCCGGCGGCGTTTTGCTTTATGAAACCTTTGCGGCGGGCAACGAGAGCGTCGGCAAGCCATCGCGGCCGGATTTCCTGCTCCAGCCCGGCGAACTGCTGGCCGCCTGCGCCGGCCTGCGCGTGGTGGCCTACGAGGACGGTTTCCTGCCCGAACCCGAGCGTTTCGTCCAGCGCATTGCAGCCGTGCGGCCGCCCGCCGCACCGTCTGCGACACCGCCGCGCCACCTGCTCCAGCCGGCTTAGCCGGGCCACCCCTTCCCGGCGGAGGCGGCCAGATCAGTAGAATGGCTGCTTTTCGGGCAACCCACAAAGAGATTCCCTTGGAGCAACTGACAGGCAGCATCGTTGCGCTCGTCACGCCGATGCATGACGACGGCAGTGTCGACTACCCCGCCCTGCGCCGGCTGATCGACTGGCACATCGACGAAGGCACCGATTGTCTCGGCGTCGTCGGCACCACCGGCGAGTCGCCGACGGTCGACGTCGAAGAGCATTGCGAGATCATCCGCGTCGCGGTCGAACAGGCGCGCGGCCGCGTGCCCGTGATGGCCGGCTGCGGCGCCAATTCCACCAAGGAAGCCATCGAGCTCGCCAAGTTCGCCAGGGGCGTAGGCGCCGATTGCCAGCTCCAGGTGGTGCCCTACTACAACAAGCCGACGCAGGAAGGCCAGTACCAGCACTTCAAGGCGATCGCCGAAGCGGTGGGCGACCTGCCGACGGTGCTCTACAACGTGCCCGGCCGAACCGTCGCCGACATGGCGCACGATACCGTGCTGAGGCTGGCGCAAGTGCCCGGCATCATCGGCATCAAGGAAGCAACCGGCAACATCGAGCGCGCCCAGTGGCTGATCCGCGATCTGCCGAAGCGCTTTGCCGTGTACTCCGGCGACGACCCGACCGCGGTCGCGCTGATGCTGTGCGGCGGCCAGGGCAACATCAGCGTCACGGCCAACATCGCGCCGCGCAAGATGCACGAACTGTGCGTCGCTGCGATCGCCGGCGACGTGAAGCGCGCCATGCAGATCCAGTTCGAACTGATGCCGCTGCACCGCCACCTGTTCGTCGAGCCGAACCCGATTCCGCTCAAGTGGGCGATGGCACGGCTCGGCCTGTGCGGCGGCGCGCTGCGCCTGCCCCTCACCGAACTGGCCGAAGCCAGCCGGCCGGTGGTCGAATCCGCGTTGCGCGCCAGCGGCCTCCTCAAGAACTGACCCCCCTCTTTACAGCGGGCGTTCGCGGACGCCGGCAACCTTTTTGCCCGGTCCGCGCTCTGAAGAAGCGGGCGCCGCGCCCATCGATCGAGCTCAACATTCCAAAAAGGAAGCAGACGTTGAAAACCATTTCGCGATTCGCATTGCTGGCCCTGGTCGCCAGCCTCGCCGCCTGTTCGGCCCTCGAGAGCGACAAGATCGACTACAAGAGCGCCGGCAAGGCCCCGACCCTCGAAGTGCCGCCCGACCTGACGCAGCTGTCGCGCGACAACCGCTATGCGGTGCCGGGCGGTGCGGTCACGGCCAACTCCTACCAGGCCGGCCTCGCCAATTCGCCGAGCCTGCCGACCGCGGTCAGTTCGGTCGGCGATGTGCGCATGGAACGTGCCGGCACGCAGCGCTGGCTGGTCATCAACCGGCCGGCCGACCAGCTCTGGGACCCGGTGCGCGACTTCTGGCTGGAGAGCGGCTTCCTGCTCACCTCCGACCAGCGCAACCTCGGCATCATGGAAACCGACTGGGCCGAGAACCGCGCCAAGCTGCCGCAGGACATTCTTCGCGGCACGATCGGCAAGCTGCTCGACTCGGTCTATTCGACCGGCGAGCTCGACCGCTTCCGCACCCGGCTGGAACGCACGCCCAATGGCACCGAGATCTTCATCAGCCACCGCGGCATGGAAGAGGTCTACAGCAGCTCGCGCAAGGACCAGACCACCTGGCAGCCGCGCGCCACCGATCCTGAACTCGAAGCCGAATTCCTGCGCCGCCTGATGGTCAAGCTGGGTGTCTCGCAAGAGCAGTCGAAGGTCCTCGCCGCCACCGGCGCAGCGCCGCAGACGGCCAAGGTCGCCAACGTCGGTGGCCAGCCGGTGGTGCAGATCAACGACAACTTCGAACGCGCCTGGCGCCGTGTCGGCCTGGCGCTCGACCGCACCGGCTTCACGGTGGAAGACCGCGACCGCGCCGCCGGCACCTACTTCGTGCGCTACGTGCCGCCGAACCCCAACAAGTCGGAACCGAGCATCTTCTCCAAGCTGCTGAGCTTCGGCTCGAGCAAGACCGACGCGCCGCTCAAGTTCCGCATCCTGGTCAAGGGCCAGGGCGAGACCAGCACGGTGTCGGTACTGAACGAAGCCGGCGCAGCCGACAGCACCGCCAATGCGCAACGCATCGTGCAGGTGATTGCCGACGACCTGAAGTAGCCGGTCGATGCTGCGCTTCCGCAGTCTGGGCAGCGGCAGCACCGGCAACGCCACGCTGGTCGAGGCGTCCAGCGGCGGCCGCATCTCGCGGCTGCTGGTCGACTGCGGCTTCGCGCTGCGGCATCTGGATACGCGGCTGGCGCGGGCCGGGCTCGCCGCCGGCGACATCGACGCCATCTTCATCACGCACGAGCACGGCGACCACATCGGCTGCGCGCGGGCCTTGTCGCGCCGCGAGCGGATCCCGGTCTGGATGAGCGAGGGCACCTGGCTCGCAACCGGCGGGCACGATTTCGAAGGCCGCCTGCAGCTCGCCCGCGACAGCGTCGACATCGAGGTCGGCGATCTTTGCATCCAGCCCTTCACCGTGCCGCACGATGCGCGCGAGCCCCTGCAGCTGCGCTGCACCGACGGCGCGCGCAGCCTCGGCGTGCTCACCGACCTGGGCCATGCGACGCCGCACGTGCTGGCCCGCCTGATGGGCCTCGACGCCCTCCTGCTCGAGTTCAACCACGACAGCGACCTGCTGGCCGGCTCGGCCTATCCGCCCTTCCTCAAGCAGCGCGTCGGCGGCAACTACGGGCATCTCTCGAACGCCGCGGCCGCGGCCATTGCGCGCGCCGTGCACCACGGCGGCCTGCGCCATGTGCTGGCGGYGCACCTGAGCGAACAGAACAACCGGCCCGAGATCGTGCGCCGCGTGATGGCTGAAGCGCTGGGCGCCACCGAGCAGGACATGCTCACCGCCACGGCCGCCGAGGGCTCGCCCTGGCTTGATCTTTGAGCCTGGCCCCTGAATGAAAAAGCCGCCCGAGGGCGGCCTTTTTTTCGGGTGGTGGATCAGCCCTCAGGGCTTGGCGGGCGGCGTCTCGGCATTCTTCTTCGCGGCCTCGGTCGCCTGATTGGCGGCGTCCAGCGCGGAAGACGATTCGGCGGATGGCGCTGTTGCGGGCGCGGCAGGTGCGGCAGGCTCGGCCGGCGGCGCGACCTGTGCGGGAGGTGGCGCGACCACCGCCGGCGCCGGCTCTTCCTTCTTGCCGCACGCAGTCAATGCGGCAGCGGCGATCAGCGAAGCGAGCAGGGCGGACTTCTTCATTGGGGGCTCCTTTGGATGAAGATGGCAGAGGAAAAAATTCTAGACCCGCGGTCGGGCCCGACGCCCCGATCCGGTGCGATTCGCGGCATTGGCTTACAAGCCCAGCGTGTCCGCGGGAAAGGCCGGCTTGGCGTGGCGCAGGCATTCGTCGATGCGCTCGCGCAGGGCGCGCCGCGCCTGCGGCGCACTGCCGCAGACGCCTCGCGCGTGCTCGACGTCGATGCGCTGGAGGAACCAGGTGGGCGTCCAGATCGCGCTGGGCACCTGCGGCAGCCCGGGGCCATGGCAGGCACGGCAATCGACGATATGGCTCCACATCCGACGCCAATGGACGAAGCGCGCATGTTCGCGTGCGAAGACGTCGAATCGCTGCGCCAGCAGGACGAAGCTGCGCCCGGCGGCGGACCAGGCCTGCAGGGCCTCGACGCTCGCGCGCTCGCCGAGCGGCCAGTCCAGGAAGTCGGGGTCGGCCAGCACGATCTCGCGCCAGTTCTCGCGCGCTGCCGCCTCGAGCGCCGCATGCAGGTGCGCCTGGAAGGCCTGGCGGCCATCGAAGGCGCCTTCGGGCAGGTCGACACCGACCGCGTCATCCGGCATGCAACCACCCCGCTTCGCACCAATCGCCCAGCAGCGCGAGTGCATCCTCGCTGGCGCCCGCCAGATCGCGCGCCCCGAGCGTTCGCTGGTCGGCCAGCCGCCGCATCAGCGTGGCGTCGCGGCCCGCGGCCCGGAAGCTCTCGCCGTTGATGTAGAGATGGCGCGCGTCGTAAAGCATGCGCGTGCGACGGTCCAGTGCCACCTCGTTCCAGTGCTGCGGCAGCTCGCCGGCATCGAACCAGACCGTCGGCTTCGGCTCGGTCATCGATTCGCCGAGCGCGCGGTCGATGACCTCGCCGTCGCGCACGGCAGCCAGCACCGCCTCGCGCGCGAAGGCCTGCAGCGCCTGAGGCATGGCGGCCGGCGTCGCGAGTGCATCCTGGGACGGGTCACGGTAGTGCACCGCGGCCCGAGCCGGTTCGTCCTGCAGCGCATCCGCGTGCGCCTCGGCGATGCGCGACAACAGGTCGGCGCCGAGCGGCGCGGCGGCCGGCGCACGCAAGCCGATCGAGCAGGTCATGCAGTCGCCTCCGACCGCGACACCGTCGTGCGCATAGCGCGGCGGCAGGTAGAGCATGTCGCCGGGCTCGAGGACGAAGGTCTGCTCGGCTTCGAAGCGGGCCAGGATCTTGAGCGGCACGTCGGRCTGCAGGCCGAGGTCGCGCTGCTTGCCGATCGACCAGCGGCGCCGTCCCTGCGCCTGCAGCAGGAACACGTCGTAGCTGTCGAAATGCGGCCCGACGCCACCGGTATCGCTTGCATAGCTGATCATCAGGTCGTCGAGGCGGGCATCGGGAACAAAACGGAACTGTTGCAACAGTTCATGAACGCCTTGATCGTGCAGATCCACGCCCTGCACCAGCAGGGTCCAGCCGGGCTGCTGGAGCCCGGGCAAGGCGCGGCGCGCAAAAGGCCCGTGCTTCAGGGTCCAGCCGGCATCGCGGTGGCGAATCAACCGGGACTCGACCTCCTCGCGGGCGGCCAGGTCGAACAACGCAGAGCGTGCGATTGGTGGCACCATGCCGGGCACGGCCTGGCGGACCAGCAGAGGCTTCTTCTGCCAGTGGCGTCGCATGAACTGGCGGGCGCTGAGGCCGCCGAGCAGGGGCAGGGGTAGATCAATCTCCATGGGAGAATTGTCCAATGGAAATCACTGAACAATGCGTGGTCGGCCTGACCTGGACACTGAAAGACACCTTGGGCGAAGTCCTGGACGTGCTCGACGACCCGGTGGAGTTCCTGGTCGGCGGCGACGATCTCTTCGACGCCATCGAGGCCGCCCTGCTCGGCCATGAGCCGGGCGCCCGGGTCCAGTTGCAGCTCGAACCCGAACAGGCCTTCGGCGACTTCAACGACCAGTTGCTCTTTCTGGAGCCGCGCTCRCTGTTCCCGCCCGAGACCGAGGAAGGCATGAGCTTCGACGGCGCGGCGCTGCCCAAAGGCGTGAACCCCGACATGCCCAAGGACGTGCTCTACACCGTCAGCGAGATCTATCCCGAGCATCTGGTGCTGGACGGCAACCATCCGCTGGCGGGCATCGCGATCCGGCTCGACATGACCGTGAAGTCGGTGCGCGAAGCCACCGAAGAAGAGATCGGCAGCGGCACGGCGGGCACCGGATTCTTCAAGGTCCCGCCCACCGCACCGGGCAACGACCTGCTGCACTGAGCCGCGACGCAGACGAAAAAAAGCCGGGCCCTGCCCGGCTTTTTCATTGGGCGCGCGGCGCTCAGAAGCGGGAGATCTGGCCGTTGTCGATGCGAACGCGGTCCCCGACGCGCAGATCGCCCGGGCTGGGCACGTCGAAGGCGCGATAGCCGCCGTTGTCGGTCTGGACCGAGACGCGATAGCTCTGGTAGGTGCGCGGCGCTCTGTTGTTTGACTCGACGGCATTGCCGAGCAGGGCACCGCCCACAGCGCCGGCAATGGTCGCGGCGGTGTTGCCGCGGCCGCTACCGACCTGGTGGCCGAGCACGCCGCCGACCACGCCGCCGGCCACCGCCCCGACGCCGCTCGGGGCCGCACCCGCACTCTGGCTCTGGACGACCTCGATGTTCGCGACCCGGCCGTATTCCACATAGGGACCCTGCTGCGCCGGCTGCGGCGGCTGATAGGGGTAGCTGGAGGTCTGGTAGACCGGCGCCGGCGCGACGCAGGCCGTCAGCGCGGCCAGTGCCAGGACGGAGGCGCCGACGGAAACGAGGCGGACGGAAATCTTCATGGTGTTTTGCTCCTCAGGAAACGGGGGGCCGATGCAGGCCGGATGGGAATTCAACGCGGCAGAGGCATGCGGGATGACCTCGACACAGCTTGATACCTTCGAAGCCGAAAGGCCATCGCCGGTTCCGCTCTTTACGTGTGGCCCTGCGAGACGCGCGCCTGAAGGCGACGGCCTACAGGTGCCGACCTCGGGTGTTCAGTGTTTACCCGTCGATCCGTAGCCGCCCTCGCCCCGTTCGCTGGGCGGGAAATCGGCCACCACCTGGAACGCCGCCTGCACCACCGGCACGATCACCAGTTGGGCGAGCCGCTCCATGGGCTGCAGCACGAAGGGCGTGTCGCTGCGGTTCCAGGCGCTGATCTTCAGTTCGCCCTGGTAGTCGCTGTCGATCAGGCCGACCAGGTTGCCGAGCACGATGCCGTGCTTGTGGCCCAGTCCCGAGCGCGGCAGGATCAGCGCCGCGAAGCCCGGATCGGCCAGGTGGATCGCGATGCCCGTGCCCACCAGTTGCCAGGCATTGGGCTCCAGCGTGATGGGCGCGTCGAGGCAGGCCCGGAGGTCCAGCCCGGCACTGCCGGGCGTGGCGTAGGCAGGCAGCTGGTCCTGCATGCGGGGATCGAGGATGCGAACGTCGACTTTCAATTCTTGTGACCTGTGCGTGTGATGAGAGAGGGCCGGTTCAACGCGAACCGGCGGTGGGAAGGCGGGCCGCGATCTCGGCCACCAGATCGCGCGCCAGCGTGAGCTTGGGCGCGCGCGGCAATTCGCGCACGCCGTGGGCGTCGACCAGCAGCAGGCTGTTGTCGTCCTGCCCGAAGGTGAGCGGACCGATGTTGCCGACCAGCAGCGGAATGCCCTTGCGCTCGCGCTTGGCCTTGGCATGGGCTTCCAGATTTTCGCTCTCGGCCGCGAAGCCGACGCAGAACAGCTGGCCGCTCTGGGCGCGCGCACCCTGGGCGACGGTCAGCAGGATGTCGTCGTTCTCGACGAAGTGCAGCACCGGCGGCTTGCCGCTGCCATCCTTCTTGATCTTCTGCTCGCTGTGCGAAGCCGGGCGCCAGTCGGCCACGGCCGCAGTGGCGACGAAGATCGAGGCCGCCTGCACGGCCTGCAGGGTCGCGTCGAGCATCTCGCGCGCCGACAGCACGTCGACGCGGCGCACGCCGCGCGGCGTCGCCAAGTGCACCGGGCCGGCCACCAGCGTGACCTCGGCACCGGCATCGCGCGCGGCGCGGGCGATGGCGAAGCCCATCTTGCCCGAGGAATGATTGGTGATGCCGCGGATCGGGTCGAGCGCCTCGAAGGTCGGCCCGGCGGTCACGACCACCTGCTGGCCCGCCAGCACCTTGGGCTGGAACTGGGCGATCACTTCCTCGAGCAGTTGCTGGGCCTCCAGCATGCGGCCGTCGCCGGTCTCGCCGCAGGCCTGCCAGCCGTTGCCCACGCCCAGCACGCGCGCGCCGTCGGCATCGACCTGGCGCAGGTTGCGCTGGGTCGCCGGATGGATCCACATCTCGCGGTTCATGGCCGGCGCGATCAGGAGCGGCACCCGCTCGGCCGGGCGCGCCAGGCACAGCAGGCTCAGCAATTCGTCGGAGCGCCCCTGCACCAGCCGGGCGATGAAATCGGCACTGGCGGGCGCCAGCACGATGGCATCGGCCTCGCGGCTCAGGTTGATGTGCGGCATGTTGTTGGGCTCGCGCACATCCCACTGCGAGCCGTAGACCGGCCGCCCCGACAGCGCCTGCATGGTCACCGGCGTGATGAACTGCTCGGCCGCCTCGGTCATCACGACCTGCACGGTGGCGCCGGCCTTCACCAGCAGCCGGCACAATTCGGCCGACTTGTAGCAGGCGATGCCCCCCGTGAGACCCAGGACGATGTGTTTGCCAACGAGTTCTTGTTGCATCGACGGAGTTTAAAGCGCCAAGGATCGAGGCCAGGGGGCCGCCGCGCCGGGCCGCTCCCAAGCGGCCGGCCCGCCCCCCGGTCGGGGGGTAGGCGTCCCGACACGAAGTGCGGGATGCCATGGGGGGCGAGCAAATGCCCACACCTATAATCCCTATTTCCCACTTCCCGGATCTGCGTCCGGAACTGGCATGACCAAATTTGTCTTCGTCACCGGCGGTGTGGTGTCCTCCCTGGGCAAGGGAATCGCCTCCGCCTCGCTCGCCGCCCTCCTTGAATCGCGCGGCCTCAATGTCACCCTCATCAAGCTGGATCCGTACATCAACGTCGACCCCGGCACGATGTCGCCGTTCCAGCACGGCGAGGTGTTCGTCACCGACGACGGTGCCGAGACCGACCTCGACCTGGGCCACTACGAGCGCTTCATCACGACGCGCATGCGGCGCGCCAACAATTTCACCACCGGCCAGATCTACAAGTCCGTGCTCGAGAAGGAGCGCCGCGGCGACTACCTGGGCAAGACGGTGCAGGTGATCCCGCACATCACGAACGAGATCCAGGAATACGTCAAGCGCGGCGCCGGCATCGACACCCCGCACGAGGTCGATGTCGCGATCGTCGAGATCGGTGGCACCGTCGGCGACATCKAGTCGCTGCCCTTCCTCGAGGCCGTGCGCCAGATGAGCCTGC
The DNA here is from genome assembly GCF_056405335.1 of Variovorax sp. P1_H12_2. Taxonomy (NCBI): domain Bacteria; kingdom Pseudomonadati; phylum Pseudomonadota; class Betaproteobacteria; order Burkholderiales; family Comamonadaceae; genus Variovorax; species Variovorax sp. P1_H12_2. Next base: position 2,975 of record NZ_JBFUCI010000074.1, on the reverse strand, counting down.
GCATGGGCCCCAACAATTCGGCTTTCGTGCACCTGAGCTACGTGCCGTGGATCGCCGCGGCCGGCGAGCTCAAGACCAAGCCGACCCAGCACACCGCCAAGGAACTGCGCGCCATCGGCATCCAGGCCGACGCCCTGCTGTGCCGCGCCGACCGGCCGATTCCCGACGACGAGCGCGCCAAGATCTCGCTGTTCTCGAACGTGCCCGAATGGGGCGTGATCTCGATGTGGGACGTCGACACCATCTACAAGGTGCCGCGCATGCTGCACGAGCAGGGCCTGGACGGCCTGATCTGCGACAAGCTGCGCATCAACACGCCGCCGGCCAAGCTTCAGCGCTGGGACGACCTGGTCTACGAGGTCGAGCATCCGCAGAAGGACGTGTCGATCGCGATGGTCGGCAAGTACGTCGACCTGTCCGACAGCTACAAGTCGCTCAACGAGGCGCTGCGCCACGCCGGCATGAAGAACCATGCGCGCGTGAAGATCGACTACATCGACTCCGAGACCATCACGCCGCAGGACGTCGCGCGGCTCGGCAAGTACGATGGCGTCCTGGTGCCCGGCGGCTTCGGCCAGCGCGGCGTCGAGGGCAAGATCGCGGCGGCGCGCTTCGCCCGCGAGACCAAGGTGCCCTACCTGGGCATCTGCCTGGGCATGCAGGTCGCGACCATCGAGTACGCCCGCAACGTGGCCGGCCTCAAGAACGCCAACAGCACCGAGTTCGACCCCGAGACCCCCTGCCCCGTGATCGCGCTGATCACCGAGTGGAAGGACAACGACGGCACGGTCAAGACCCGCGACGAGAAGTCCGATCTCGGCGGCACCATGCGCCTGGGCGCCCAAAGCTCCGACGTGACGCCCGGCACGCTGGCCCACAGCATCTACGGCGACGTCGTGACCGAGCGGCACCGCCATCGCTACGAAGCCAACGTCAACTACCTCGAYGAACTTCGCCGCGCCGGCCTCGTCATTTCGGCACTGACGCAACGCGAGCACCTGACCGAGATCGTCGAATTGCCGCAGAACGTGCACCCGTGGTTCATGGGCGTGCAATTCCACCCCGAGTTCAAGTCCACGCCGTGGGGCGGTCATCCGTTGTTCAATGCGTTCGTCAAGGCGGCGCTCGAACATCAGGGCGCGGACAAGAAGGCTCTCAAGGTGGTGGCATGAAACTCTGCGGATTCGACATCGGGTTGGACCAGCCCTTCTTCTTGATCGCAGGGCCCTGCGTCGTCGAGTCCGAGCAATTRCAGATGGACACCGCCGGCACGCTCAAGGAGATCACCGCCTCGCTCGGCATCCCGTTCATCTTCAAGAGCAGCTTCGACAAGGCCAACCGCTCGTCGGGCACCAGCTTCCGCGGCCCGGGCCGCGACAAGGGCCTGGAGATCCTGGCCAAGGTCAAGCGCGAACTCGGCCTGCCGGTGCTGACCGACGTCCACACGGAAGAAGACATCACGGCCGCGGCCCAGGTGGTCGACGTGCTGCAGACACCGGCCTTCCTGTGCCGCCAGACCGACTTCATCCGCGCCGTGGCGCAGTCGGGCAAGCCAGTCAACATCAAGAAGGGCCAGTTCCTCGCGCCGCACGACATGAAGAACGTGATCGACAAGGCGCGCGCGGCGGCCAAGGAAAAGGGCCTGCCCGAGGACAGCTTCATGGCCTGCGAGCGCGGCGCCAGCTTCGGCTACAACAACCTGGTCTCGGACATGCGTTCGCTCGCGATCATGCGCGAGACCGGCGCCCCGGTGGTGTTCGACGCCACGCATTCGGTGCAGTTGCCCGGCGGCCAGGGCACCAGTTCGGGGGGCCAGCGCGAGATGGTGCCGGTGCTGTCGCGCGCGGCGGTCGCGGTCGGCGTGGCGGGGCTGTTCATGGAAACCCATCCGGACCCGGCCAAGGCCTTGAGCGACGGCCCGAATGCCGTGCCGCTCAAGCACATGAAGGCCCTGCTCGAGACGCTGCTGGCGCTCGACCGCGTCACCAAGAAGAACGCATTTCTCGAGGACATTTTTCAGCAATGACCAGCGCCTACATCATCGCGAATGTCGAGGTGACGAACCCGACGCAGTACGAGGACTACAAGAAGTGGTCCTCCGAAGCCATGAAGGTGCACGGCGCCGAGGTCTGCGTGCGCGGCGGCAAGGTCGAGGTGCTCGAGGGCGACTGGAATCCCCAGCGCATCGTGATCCTCAAGTTTCCGAGCGTCGAGGCGGCGAAGAAATTCAACGACTCGCCCGAATACGGCAAGGCGCGCGCGTCGCGTCAGGGGGCCGCGATCATGCGCATGATCGTGGTCGAAGGCATATGACAAGCTGACCCCCAGGTTGGCTCACTTCGTGTAGCCGCCCACCCCCTTTCAGGGGGCGATACCAGCAGCCCGGCAAAGCCGGTTCTGCGGTATCCCTGGAATGAGGCTGTGGCATGTTTTGATAGCTGATTGATTACCAGGTTTTTTTCGGAGCAAGAGAAAATGAGTGCAATCGTAGACATCGTCGGGCGCGAGATTCTCGACAGCCGCGGCAACCCCACCGTCGAATGCGACGTGCTGCTCGAATCGGGCACCATGGGCCGCGCGGCCGTGCCTTCGGGCGCATCGACCGGCTCGCGCGAAGCCATCGAGCTGCGCGACGGCGACAAGGGCCGCTACCTGGGCAAGGGCGTGCTCAAGGCGGTCGAGAACATCAACACCGAAATCTCCGAGTCCGTGCTGGGCCTGGACGCCAGCGAGCAGGCCTTCCTGGACCGCACGCTGCTCGACCTCGACGGCACCGAGAACAAGGCCCGCCTGGGCGCCAACGCGACCCTGGCCGTGTCGATGGCCGTGGCCCGCGCCGCGGCCGAGGAATCCGGCCTGCCGCTGTACCGCTACTTCGGCGGCATGGGCGGCATGCAGCTGCCGGTGCCGATGATGAACGTCATCAACGGCGGCGCCCACGCCAACAACAGCCTCGACCTGCAGGAGTTCATGAT
>NZ_JBFUCI010000073.1:0-19667 GCF_056405335.1 Variovorax sp. P1_H12_2 | reverse complement strand
GGATGGCCCCCACGCTCCCCCACTTCGTGTGGGTCGCTGCCCCCCGAGGGGGCCGCAGGCCGCCTTGGGGCGGCCCGGCGCCGGCCTGGATGGCCCCCACGCTCCCCCACTTCGTGTGGGTCGCTGCCCCCCGAGGGGGAGTCAGCAGGCCGCCCGTCAGCGCGAAGCGCGGACTTCGCCGCGCTGGCGGCCCGGCGCCGGCCTGAGAGCGTCGATCAGATCTCGAACGTGACCAGCGCGCCGAAGGCGATCGGCTCGCCCGGCCACTGGTCGGCGCGTTCGACGCATCGCATGCCGCCGTGCAGCAGCCGCACCGCGCGGATCACGCCGGCATGGGTGACCCAGACCGCGTCGCCTGCGCCGTCGCGCCAGGCGTCGAAGGCGCCGGCCACCCGCTGCATGAACTGGCGCGTGCTCTCGCCGCTGCCGCCCGCGCGCGTGTCGGCGAAGTCGCGGCTCCAGGCCTCGAGTTCGGCGCGCTCGATCGCGGCCCAGTCGCGTTCTTCCCAGGCGCCGAGGTCCATCTCGGCGAGCCGCGGATCGGGCACCGCGCGCAGGTCGGGCCGCAGTGCGCAGATGGCCTGCGCCAGGTCGCGGCAGCGACTCAGCGGCGAGCAGGCCATCACGGCGCCGGCCGGCAACCCGGCGGCCACCTGCAGGGCCGCCGCGTGCGTCAGCTCGGCAAGCACGGGCACATCGGTGCGGCCGTAGCAGAGACCGTCGGCAGCGGTCGTCTTCGCGTGCCGGATCAACAGCAGCTTCATGGCTGCCAGACCAGTGCGAAATAGATGGCGAGCTCGCAGACCTGCTGCGTCGCGCCCAGGCCATCGCCGGTGAAGCCGTGCAGCCGGCGCCGGAACAGGTGCGCCATGTACAGCGCGGCCACGGCGCACAGGCCGACGGCGGCGAAGCCGTGCGCCATGCCATGGGCGAGGAACAGCAGCAGGATGGCCGGGACCGACCAGGCGGCGCCGACCAGCAAGGCACCGCCGCTGATCGCATCGGCCAGGGGCTTGGCCTTGCTCGCGCCATTCGCGTCGCCGACATAGGGCAGCCCGCGGATCAGGAACAAGGGCGCGAGCCGCGACAGCACGTGGGCGCTCGCCAGCGCCAGCGCCGCGCCGAGCGCGCCCTGCCCCGCCAGCGCCGCCAACAGCGCCACCTTGAGGCCCAGCGCCAGCACCAGCGCGATCGCTCCGAAGGCCCCGATGCGCGAGTCCTTCATGATCTCGAGCGCGCGCGACAGGTCGGCCGACCCGCCCAGCCCGTCCGCCACGTCGGCCAGCCCGTCCTCATGGAAAGCACCGGTCAGCAGCACGGTCGCGATGGTCGACAGCAGCGCCGCCACGCAAGCGCCGGCCAGGCCCGGAAGGCCCGCCTGAGCCACCAGGAAGACACCCGCCCCGACCGCGCCGACCAGCCAGCCGATGCCGGGAAAATGCGCCGCGCTGGCGCGCAGCATCGCCGGACTGAACCCGACCCAGCCGGCCAGCCCGCCCGTGACCGGGACCCGCGTGAAGAACTGCAGCGCCAGCAGGAAGTGGCGCACGCCGTTCACGATCCGTCCCGCCCCGAAACCCCCGCCGACTCGAAGCTGGCCATCTCGCGCAGGATGCGGCACGCCGACTCGAGCAGCGGCCAGGCCAGCGCCGCGCCCGAGCCTTCGCCCAGCCGCAGGTCGAGCCGCAGCAGCGGTTCGAGCCGCAGGTGATCGAGCAGCAGGCGATGGCCGGGCTCGGCCGATTCGTGCGCCGCCACGCAGCGCTGCACGACCTGCGGCCGCAGCGCCGCCGCGACCAGCACGGCGGCGCTGGCGATGAAGCCGTCGACCACGATCACGCGGCGCTCGTGCGCGGCCTGCAGCACCGCGCCGACCAGCGTCGCGATCTCGAAGCCGCCGAAGGCCGCCAGTGCGTCCAGCGGGGCGGTGGCGTCGGCATGCAGGTCGAGCACGCCGCGCAGCACCTCGCGCTTGCGGGCCCGGCCGGCGGCATCGAGGCCGGTGCCGGACCCGGTGCAGGTGTCGATGTCCTGGCTCGCGAGCCGTGCCAGCAGCATCGATGCCGCGGACGAATTGCCGATGCCCATCTCGCCGAGCAGCAGCGCATTGCCCGGCAGCGCGCGCACCACCGCCATGCCGTTGGCGATGGCCTGCTCGCACTGCGCCGAACTCATGGCCGGGCCGATCGAGGCGTCCGCGGTGCCGGCCGCGATCTTGCGGATCAGGAGCCCCTCGGTCGGTGCGAAGTCATGGCGCACGCCGCAATCCACCACGGACAGCGCCAGTCCGTGCTGCCGCGCCAGTACGCTGACGGCCGCGCCGCCGGCGAGGAAGTTCTGCACCATCTGCCAGGTCACGTCGCTCGGGTAGGCCGAGACGCCGCGTGCGGCCAGGCCGTGGTCGGCGGCGCAGACCAGCATCTGCGGCGCCGCCAGTGACGGCGTCTCGCTGCCGAGAATGCAGCCGAGCCGCAAGGCCAGCGCTTCCAGCCGGCCGAGGGCGCCGACCGGCTTGGTCTTGCCGTCGAGCCGCTGCTGCAGTCGTGCGGCGAATGCCGGGTCGTCGAGGTCGTCGATGGGGGAAATTTCTAGCGTCATTAGATCAAGGAGCGCAGCACGCCCGCTTCAAAGTGGGAATCGATGTGGTCGGCCAGGCCGTCGAACACGGCGTCGAGTGTGCGCGCAGCCACGCCGAAGAGCGCGTTCAGCGCCGCCGGATCCTCGAACAGGCCGTGCAGGTAGAGCCCGAGCACGTTGCCGGCACCGTTCTGCCAGGCGAGTCCGTCGGGCATCACGGCCACGGCGTGGTCGCCGCTTGCGGCCATGGCGGGATGCTCGGCCGTCTGGCCGTGATGGATCTCGTAGCCGCGCACCGCGACGCCCGAGAGCGCGGCCCAGGGGCCGGCCAGGGTGCCGAACGCCGCCTCGCGCTGGCGCACCGTCTTGTCCTGCGCAAACGTGGTGACCACCGGCAGCAGGCCCAGGCCCGGTCCGTTGCCATCGACGCCGTACGGGTCGATCAGCGCCTCGCCCAGCATCTGCAGCCCGCCGCAGACACCCAGCACCGCCCCGCCGCGCGCCGCATGCGCGGCCACCGCGCGGTCCAGGCCCTGGCCCCTGAGCCAGGCCAGGTCGCCGCTGGTGTTCTTCGAGCCGGGCAGCACGATCCAGTCCGCGTCCGCCACGTCGGCCGGGCTGCGCGCCCAGCGCAGGCGCACGCCGGCGATGTTCTTCAGCGGCTGGAATTCGTCGAGGTTGCTGATCCGGGGATAGGCGATCACGGCGATGGTGCGGGTGACCTCCCCGCTGGACCTGCTGCGGTCGTCGAACACGCCGTCCTCCTCGGGCAGCCCGTGCTGCCACCACATCGGCAAGGTCGCGACCGTGGGCACGCCGGTCAGTGCCTCGAGCTGCTGCGGCGCCGGCGCAAGCAGCGCCGCGTCGCCGCGGAACATGTTGAGGACGAAGCCGGCGAGCAGCGCGCGGTCTTCTTCCGGCATCAGGGCCCAGGTGCCATAGAGGTGCGCGAAGGCGCCGCCGCGGTCGATGTCGGTCACCAGCAGGCAGCGCGCCGCGGCATGGCGCGCCACGCGCAGATTGACGATGTCGCTGGCCATCAGGTTGATCTCGGCCGGCGAGCCGGCACCCTCGATCACCACCACGTCGTTCTCGGCGCGCAGTTCGTCGAGCGCCTGCGCGATCTGCGGCCAGACCCGCTCGCTGCGCCCGCGCCAGGGCAGCGCCGAGAGCGCGCTGCTCACCTGCCCCATCAGCACCACCTGGCTGTGCGTGTCGCGCTCGGGCTTGAGCAGCAGCGGGTTCATGCGCACGTCGGGCTCGGCACGCGCCGCCAGGGCCTGGAAGTACTGGGCGCTGCCGATCTCGCCGCCCGCCACCACGCGCGCGTTGTTGCTCATGTTCTGCGCCTTGAACGGCGCCACCCGCAGCCCCTGGCGCGCGAACCAGCGGCACAGCGCGGTCGCCAGCCAGCTCTTGCCCGCGCCGCTGGTGGTGCCCAGCACCATGACGCAGCGGGCCCGGCCGCCTTGCATGTTTGAAATCATGGAGAGATTGTGCTTTACGTGAACTCTGTCACGTTCGGGCGTGCGCTCTCAAACGAAGTCGAAAGCATTCACTTGTTTCGCCCTTAGCTTCGAGGCATCCACGAGAACGAGGACTCCGGCGAATGCCAGCACTACGCGATATCGCGCTCACGGTCGAAGAGCGCGGCACCCATCAGTTCTTCTGGGTCATCCTGGAAGCCCTCCACAGCGACGCCGCCGAGGCGATCCACTACAGCCGCATCTTCACGGCCGCGGCGCCGCAAGCCACTTATTCGAGCGCGCTCGTCATGGGGGCCAACGCGCTGCGCAAGCTGGTGGATCCGGCCTCGGCACCGGAGAGCCGCATGTGAGCGCCAGGTTCAGCGCGCCGCCATCTGCGCCTTCGCCTCGCCCGGCGGCGCGGCCTGCGCCACCTGAGTCTCCCAGCTTCCGCCCAGGGCGCGGATCAGTCCCACCGTCGCCTGGTACTGGGCCGCGCGCACCTGCAGGGCCTGCCGCCGGTTCTGCAGTTCGCTGCGGCGGGCATCGAGCAGGTCGAGCTGGCTGATCATGCCGTTGCGGTAGCGCGAATCCGACAGCGTGGTCGCGCGGATCGCCGAAGCCACCGCCTTGGCCTGCACGCCCGACTGCTGCTCGAGGATGCGCAGCGACGACAGCTGATCCTCGACCTCCCGGAACGCCGCCAGCACCTGCGCCCGATAGTTGGCCAGGGCGCCGTCGAGCAACGCCGATGCGCCTTGCACGCCGGCTTCGCGTCGGCCGCCGTCGAAGACCGGCAGCGCGAGCAAGGCGCCGATGCCCCAGGAGCGGGCCGACCACTTCAGCAGGTCGGCGATGTCCGCGGACGCGTAGCCGGCGCCGCCGGTGATCGCAATGTCCGGGAACCACGCCGCCTGCGCGACACCGACTCGCGCCTGCGCCGCCAGCACGGCCTGCTGGGCCGCCGAGATGTCGGGCCGCCGCGTCAGCACGGTGGCCGGCACGCCCGGCGGAATGGTGGGCAGCGCGGTCGCCCACTCGTCCGTGCCGACGCCGAAGTCGGAGGCAAGGTCGCCGGCCAGCACGGCCAGCGCATGCTCGAGCTCGGCCCGGCGCCGGTCGAGCGTCATGGCATCGGACTCGTTGGAGGCCACCTCGGTCTCCACCCGGACGACGTCGAGTTCGGCCACGTCCCCTGCCCGCTCGCGGCTCTGCGTCAGGCGCAGCGTGTCGCGGTAGGCCTCGACCGTGTCGCGCACCAGCGCGCGCTCGGCATCGATCGCGCGCAGCGCCAGGTAGGTCTGCGCCACTTCGGCCTGCACCAGCAGCCGAGTGCTCTGCAGCAGGCCGGCGCGCGAATCGGCGTCGAGCTGCGCCGCCTCGCTGGCGCGCGACAGCTTGCCGAACAGGTCCAGCTCGTAGGAGAAGTCGAAGCCGGCAGTGACCAGCGTCGAGGGCCGCGGAGTCGGATTGCGGTTCAGGCCGGCGCTGCGCACGCCGCCGGCGGCCAGCCCGATCTGCGGTGCGCGGTCGGCGTCCTTGTCGCGGGCCAGCGCCCGGGCCTCGGCCAGCCGGGCCGCCGCGGCCTGGATGCTGGTGTTGCGGGCATCCGCGCGTTCGATCAGCCGGTCGAGCACCGGGTCGTCGAAGGCGCGCCACCATTCGCCGCGCGGCTGCGCCTCGGCGGGCTGCACGCGGGTCCAGGCACCTTCCGGGGCGGCCGCCGCCTGCTCCTTGAATTGCGCAGGCGGCGTGAAGGACGGCAGCTCGGCCGGCGCCGTCGCGCAGCCGGCCAGCACCAGTGCGGCGAACAAGGGCAGCCACGCGGCGCGCCATGGCCGGCCTCGGGTTTCAAGTCTTGGATTCATGATGAACTTTCTGGGGGAAGACGCCATGGCGCCTACTCGTTGTCGCGCAGCGGCGCCGCGGGCGACGGGTGCAGTCCGGCGCTTGCGCCACCGCCGCGCGCGGGCTGGTCGGCCGACACGAAGGCATCGAGATGCGGCACCTCGCCATGCAGCTTGAGTGGGCGGTTGCCCGTCAGGCGCCGCAGCAGCACGTAGAACACCGGCGTCAGGAACAGGCCGAACGCGGTCACGCCGATCATTCCGGAGAACACCGCGATGCCCATCGCCTTGCGCATCTCGGCCCCGGCGCCGGTCGACAGCACCAGCGGCAGCACGCCCATCACGAAGGCCATCGAGGTCATCAGGATCGGCCGCAGGCGCAGCCGGCTGGCCTCGATCGCCGCCTGCAGCGGCGTGCGCCCGGCGAACTCCAGCTCGCGCGCGAACTCGACGATCAGGATCGCGTTCTTGGCCGACAGCCCGACCAGCACCATCAACCCGATCTGCGTGAAGACGTTGTTGTCGCCGCCCGACAGCCACACGCCCGTCATCGCAGCCAGGATCCCCATCGGCACGATCAGGATGATCGCGACCGGCAAGGTCAGGCTCTCGTACTGCGCCGCCAGCACCAGGAACACCAGCAGGATGGCGAGCGGGAACACCCACAGCGCCGAATTGCCGGCCAGGATTTCCTGGTAGGTCAGCTCGGTCCATTCGAAGCCGATGCCCGGCGGCAGCGTCTCGGCCGCGATGCGCTCGATCGCCGCCTGCGCCTGGCCCGACGAGAAGCCCGGCGCCGGGCCGCCGTTGATGTCGGCCGCGAGGAATCCGTTGTAGCGCATCGCGCGCTCCGGCCCGTAGCTGGGCTGGATGTTCATCAGCGCCGACAGCGGCACCATCTCGCCGCTGGCCGAGCGCACCTTGAGCAGGCCGACGTCCTCGGCCCGCGCACGGTAGGGCGCATCGGCCTGGACGCGCACGCTGTAGGTGCGGCCGAAGCGGTTGAAGTCGTTCGCGTAGAGGCTGCCGAGGTAGATCTGCATGGTGTCGAACACGTCGGTCACGGACACGCCGAGCTGGCGCGCCTTGGTGCGGTCGATGTCGGCATAGAGCTGCGGCACGTTGACCTGCCAGCTGGTGAACATGCCCGCGAGCTCGGGCGTCTGGTAGGCCTTCGCCATGAAGGCCTTGACCGCGCCGTCCATCGCCGCGTAGCCGAGCGAGCCGCGGTCCTCGAGCTGCAGCTTGAAGCCGCCCGTGGTGCCGAGGCCCTGCACCGGCGGCGGCGGGAAGATCGCGATGAAGGCGTCCTGGATGCCGGCGAACTGCTGGTTGAGCTGGCCCGCGATCGCGCCGGCGCTCAGGTTCGCCGACTTGCGCTGGTCGAAGTCCTTCAGGCTCACGAACACGATGCCGGAGTTCGAGCTGTTGGTGAAGCCGTTGATCGACAGTCCCGGGAAGGTGATCGCATGCTCGACGCCGGGCTGCTTCAGGACGATGTCGTTCATGCGCCGCGTCACCTCTTCGGTACGGTCCAGCGTGGCGCCGTCGGGCAGCTGTGCGAAGCCGATCAGGTACTGCTTGTCCTGCGCCGGCACGAAGCCGCCGGGCACCGCCTTGAACAGGCCGAAGGTCAGGCCCACCAGCGCCAGGTAGATCGCCATCATCAGCGCCTTGCGCGAGATGGCGCCCTTGACGCCGCGGCTGTAGCCCTCCGCGCCGCGATGGAACACGCGATTGAAGGCGCGGAAGAAGCGGCCGAAGACCCGGTCCATGCCGCGCGTCAGCGCGTCCTTGGGCGCATCGTGGCCGCGCAGCAGCAAGGCGGCGAGCGCGGGCGACAGGGTCAGCGAGTTGATCGCAGAGATCACGGTCGAGATCGCGATGGTCAGCGCGAACTGCTTGTAGAACTGTCCCGTGAGGCCGCTGATGAAGGCCAGCGGCACGAACACCGCCACCAGCACCAGCGCGATGGCGATGATCGGCCCCGACACCTCGCGCATCGCGCGGTAGGTGGCCTCGCGCGGCGTCAGGCCGGCCTCGATGTTGCGCTCGACGTTCTCGACCACCACGATCGCGTCGTCGACCACGATGCCGATCGCCAGCACCAGCCCGAACAGGCTCAGCGCATTGATCGAGAAACCGAACAGGTGCATCACCGCGAAGGTGCCGATGACCGAGATCGGCACCGCCAGCAGCGGGATGATCGAGGCGCGCCAGGTCTGCAGGAACAGGATCACGACCAGCACCACCAGCGCAATGGCCTCCAGCAGCGTGTGGATCACCGATTCGATCGAGGCGCGCACGAACTGGGTCGGGTCGTAGACGATGCTGTAGTCCACGCCGTCGGGCATGTTCTTCTTGAGCTCGGCCATGGTGGCGCGCACGTCGTTCGAGATCTGGATCGCGTTCGAGCCCGGCGCCGCGAAGATCGGCACCGCCACCGCGTCCTTGTTGTCCAGCAGCGAGCGCAGCGCATAGCTCGAGGCGCCGAGTTCGAGCCGCGCGACGTCGCGCAAGCGGGTCACGGCACCGTCGCCGCCGGTCTTCACGATGATGTCGCCGAATTCGTCCTCGGTCTGCAGCCGGCCCTGGGCGTTAATCGAGATCTGCATGTCGACGCCCGAGAGGCCCGGCGAGGCGCCGACCACGCCGGCCGCCGCCTGCACGTTCTGCTCGCGGATCGCGCGCACCACGTCGCTGGCCGAGAGGCCGCGCTGCGCCACCTTCTGCGGATCGAGCCAGACCCGCATCGAGTAGTCGCCCGATCCGAACAGCTGCACGTCGCCCACGCCCTGCACGCGCGCCAGCCGGTCCTTGACGTTGAGCACCGCGTAGTTGCGCAGGTAGGTCATGTCGTAGCGGCCGTTGGGCGACAGCAGGTGCACCACCATCGTCAGGTCGGGCGAGCTCTTGATGGTCGTGATGCCGAGTCGGCGCACCTCCTCGGGCAGCCGCGGCTCGGCCTGCGAGACGCGGTTCTGCACCAGCTGCTGGGCCTTGTCCGGATCGGTGCCGAGCTTGAAGGTCACGGTCAGCGTCATCAGGCCGTCGGTGGTCGCCTGGCTGCCCATGTAGAGCATGCCCTCGACGCCGTTGATCGACTCCTCGAGCGGGGTCGCCACGGTCTCGGCGATGACCTTCGGATTGGCGCCGGGATAGTTGGCCCGCACCACGACCGAGGGCGGCACCACCTCGGGGTACTCGGAGATCGGCAGGCCGCGCAGCGCGATCAGGCCCGCGATCAGCATCAGCACCGACAGCACGCCGGCAAAGATCGGCCGGTCGATGAAGAACTTGGAAAGGTTCATGAGAGTTTCCCCCGAGCCGGGATCAGGACTTCGCGTCCGCCACGTGCTGGGCTTGCGGTTGAACTTCGGACTTCGCGTCCATGGTCACGGCCTGCGGCGCCACCAGCGCGCCCGGACGGATGTGCTGCAGGCCGTTGACGACCACGCGCTCACCGGCCTTCAGGCCCCTGGAGACGACGCGCAGACCGTTGACCGGCGCGCCGAGCGCCACTTCGCGGTACTCGGCCTTGTTGTCCTCGCCGACCACCAGCACGAACTTCTTGTTCTGGTCGGTGCCGACCGCGCGCTCGTTCACCAGCAAGGCCGCTTCGTCGCGCGCCTGGCCCATGCGGATACGGGCGAACTGGCCCGGGATCAGGCTGCCGTCGGCGTTGTCGAAGGCCGCGCGCACGCGCACCGTGCCGCTCTTGGCGTCGACCTGGTTGTCGATCAGCTGCAGGCGGCCCTGGTAGGGCGTGCCGTCGCTGCCGGCGGTCCCCATCTGCACCGGGATGCCTTCGATGCGGCCGCGTGCGCTGGCACCGCCCGGCAGGTCCTTCAAGGCCCGCACCACGATCTGCTCGTCGGCATCGAAGCTCGCATAGATCGGGCTGACCGAGACCAGCGTCGTGAGCACCGGCGCGCCGGGGCCGGCGGCCACCAGGTTGCCCGCAGTCACCTCGAGCTTGCCGGTGCGCCCCGACACCGGGGCGCGCACCTGCGTGTAGCCCAGGTTCAGGCGCGCGCTCTGCAGCGAGGCCTGCGCGGCGCGCAGGTTGGCCTCGGCCTCGCGGCCGGCGTTGCTGCGCTCGTCGAGCTCGCGCTGGGCGATGGCCTTCTCCTCCCACAGGCGGCGGGCCCGCTCCTGCTCGCTGCGGGTGAACGAGACCCGGGCCTGGGCCGAGGCGACCTGCGCCTCGGCGCGTTCCACTTCGGCCGCGTACGGTGCCGGATCGATGGTGATCAGCAGTTCGCCCTGCTTCACCAGGGAACCCTCGCGGAAGTGCACGGCCTGCACCGCGCCGGCCACGCGCGAACGCACGTCGACCCGCTCGACCGCCTCGAGCCGGCCCGAGAACTCGTCCCAGGTGTTGATGTCGGTCGCGACCACCGTGGCCACCGAGACCGGTGTCGCGCGCGGCGCCGCGACGGTCGTGACATCGTTCGCCTCGGCATTGAGGCTGTGGAAGCCGAGCGCCGCGGAGGCGATCGCCACCAGGGCCGTGACGCCGGTCACCGCGGGCCAGAGGCCGCGGCGGGCCGGGGAGGAGTGTTGAGGGTTCGACATGATGGTGGTCCTTTTGGTGACTCTTGGGAAAACACGACGCCCTCCCGCGCGGGTGGCGCAGGACAGCGGGAAGCAGCAGTTGTTGCAGGGCGCACGGCACCCCGCGGCGGGGCAGTCGCCGTTCGGGTCGAGGTGCCGTCACCTCGGTGTTGGGAAGGGCTCCGCGCGAACGGAACCGTCAGTCAGCGCACGGCCGCCGTGCGCCGTCGCTCAGTGCGGCGGTGGGGCCGCGCTGAAGAAGTCGCGGAAGTGCTTCTGCACCACCGCCTCGCAGGCGGCGCAGCCCGAACCTTCCGGCTCGTAGAGCGCCGCGGGCCAGTTCGCAGCGCCGGGCAGCACACTGCTGGTCACCAGGATGCCGGCCTCGCCGAGGCGGCGCGCGAAGTTCAGCGCCTCGTCGCGCATTGGGTCGTCCTGGCCGACCAGCACCAGCGTCGGCGCCACCTCGGCCAGCCGCAGCGACCCGCCGGGCACCGCATAGGGATGCGTGGCGTTCATCGGCCGGCGCAGGTACTCCTGCCAGCCCGAGGCCCACTTGCACTGCGTGGCATCGCCCGAGGCCTTGCGCAGCGACGCGGTGCCGGCGCAGGGGTCGAGCATCGGCGACAGCAGGATCTGGCCGGCCAGCGGCGGATGCGCACGATCGCGCGCCATCAGCGCCACCGCGGCGGCCAGGTTGCCGCCGGCCTCCTCGCCCGCCAGGAACACGCGGGCTCCCTTTCCCGCCAGCTTCACGCGCTGCTTGTAGAGCCACTCGAGGGCCGCGTAGCCGACCTCGATCGGCTCCGGGAACGGTGCCTTGGGCGCCAGCGGATAGTCGAGCGAGACCACCACGGCGCCGGCACCCGCCAGCAGGCGGGCGACGCTGCGGCCGTTGTCGAGGTCGCCGCAGACGAAGGTGCCGCCATGGAAATGCAGCACCAGGGGCACCGTGGCACCCCGCGAACGCTCGCCATACAGGCGGGCCTGCACCGGCTCGCGGTCCGGCAGCTCGATCCGGATGTCGGTTTCTGTGCCGCGCGCGGCGGCCGGGGCGGCATCAGCGGCTGACAGGACGGGACGGGTGGGCATGGCAGGCTCGGTGGGTTGAACGATGACTGAAATATAAGGCCGTGCCTTGTCGCTCCAACAGGGCACCTTCCCCCACTCTGTTTCCAATCGGCTAACAATCGCATACAGGCGCCGTGTGAGAATTCCGCTCCCCCGGCCCCCCAGCCACCCCCCAGGAGCAGCACAGATGGATCAGATCCAGGGCATGCGGATCTTTGTCCGTGTCGTCGAAGCAGGCACGTTCACCCGCGCCGCAGACTCGCTCGGCCTGCCCAAGGGCACGGTCACCAAGCAGATCCAGGCGCTGGAGTCGCGCCTGCACGTGAAGCTGCTGAACCGCACGACGCGGCGCGTCACCGTCACGCCGGACGGCGCCGCCTATTACGAGCGCACGGCGCGGCTGCTCAACGATTTCGACGACATCGAGGCCAGCATGACCAATGCGCAGGCCAATCCCACGGGGCGACTGCGCATCGATGTCGGCTCGTCGATGGCCCGGCTGGTGATCCTGCCCGCGCTCTCGACTTTCTGTGACCGCTATCCCGACATCCAGGTCGACGTCGGCGTCAGCGACCGCACGGTCGACCTGATCACCGACAACGTCGACTGCGTGATTCGCGGCGGCGACCTCACCGACCAGTCGCTGGTGGCGCGGCGCATCGGCAACCTGCCCTGGATCACCGTGGCCTCGCCGGCCTACCTGAAGCGCTACGGCGCGCCGCAGCATCCGTCGGACATCGAGAAGCGCCACCTGGTGGTGAGCTTCTTCTCGGGCAGCACGCGCCGCATTTACCCCCACGAGTTCCACCGCGGCGAGGAGCAGCTCGAGATCGCGGGGCCCTACCGCGTCTCGGTCAACGACAGCAATGCCCACATGACGGCGGTGCTCGGCGGCTTCGGGCTGTCGCAGGTCATCACCTACATGGCCGAGCCCTACCTCGCGAGCGGCGAGCTGGTGCAGATCCTGCCGGACTGGACCCGGCCGCCGCTGCCGGTGCACGTCGTGTATCCGCCGAACCGCCACCTGAGCGCCAAGGTGCGGGCCTTCGTCGACTGGGCGGCGGAGCTGTTCGCCAAGCACCCGCAGCTGCAGCGGCTCTGATTCAGGGGCGCGCCGCGATCCACGCGCGCTGCAGCGCCTGCTGGCTGGCGGGCGGCAGCACGCCGAGCCGCAGATGCCCGGGAAGCCCGAACGAGGCCGTGTCGCGCAACTGGATACCGGCCTGGCGCAGGGCGGCGGCGCGCCCGGCGGTGTAGACCGCATCCGGTTCGGCACAGAAGAAGTTGGCGACGCTGGGGAAACAGCGCCAGCCCAGCGATTCGCACAGCGCGTGCTGCTCGGCCTTCCAGGCCCGGAGCGTGGGCAGGCTCTCGGCCAGCCAGTGCTGCGCCGGCTCGCCGGCCCAGGCCTCGAGCAGCGCCACGCCGTGGGCGCCCAACGGCCAGGAAGGCGCGAGGCGCACCAGACGCGCGGCCATGTCCTGCGCCCCCAGGGGCGCGATCGCATAGCCCGCTCGCACACCGGTCAGGCCGAGCGCCTTGTTGGGCGTCCAGAGCTGCCAGGCGCTGTCGCGTTGCGCGTCGCTCAAGGCCAGCGCGCCCTCGAGGCGCAGCGGTTCGTAGGCGAGATCGAGCACGCAGGTGGCGCCCCCGCTCAACGGGCCGACCCGGCTCATCAGGTCCTCCTGCGGCTGGCCCAGCGGGCTGCCGGGGTCACAGCACCAGACCAGATCGGCCGCGCCGTCCGCCGTCGCGATCTCGAAGTGCCAGGCCTTGGCGGCCCGGAGGTAGTCGCCATAGCCGTGCCGCGGGACCCGGACCCGCCCGCCCCCGCCCTGCGACACGGCGGCCGTGACTCGGCCGATGAATTCGCTGGCGCTCGCGGCGATCACGATGCGGCAGACCTCGACGCCGTGAAGGCGGGCCAGCCGCTCGCGCAGCCTCAGGTAGTGCGGATCGGGATAGCGGCTGGCGTCCGCCGCCTGCAACGCCTGCAGCGCGGAGGGACACGGTCCGCAGGCATTGCCGTTGGTCGAGAAGTCGTGCGGCACCGCGCCCTGGGCATCGGGTCCGCCGTGCATGAGTTCGAACATTTCGGAGGCCTTCATGCCCCTCCCATCAGTAAAAGGCAGGCGCTTGCTGCCGTTGCGCACAGGCCGGCGACGACCACCACACGCGCTGCGAGTTGCACCGCTTTCGCCGTATCGTCGGCCGAGGCGCCACGGCCTTCTGCGTTGAGCACATAGACGCCGGGCTTGGCCAGCCGGACGCCCAGCTGCAGCGCCATCGCGGCCATCGGCCAGCCGCTGTTGGGCGACGGGGTTCGGCGCGCTTCGCGGAAGAGGGCCCTCCCCCCTGCGCTTGCCGGGCGGGAACGCGCGCAGGACCACAGGAACAGTGCCGTCAGGCGGGCCGGCAGCCAGGACAGCAGGTCGTCGGCGCGCGCGGCCCATTTGCCGGCCCATTCCCACTGCCGCCCCTCGCGCTCGCCGCGGTAGCCCCACATCGCATCCGCCGTGTTGGCGAACCGATAGACCGCCGCGCCCGGCAGGCCGAACAGGACGAACCAGAACAGCGGCGCGACCAGCGAATCGTTGAGGTTCTCGGCCAGCGACTCGATGGCGCTTTCGCGCACCTCGGCGGCGCTCAGCGAAGTCACGTCACGGCTCACCAGCCTGCCCAGCTGCACGCGGCCTTCATCGAGCGAGCGTCCCAGCGCCGCTTCGACCGCCAGCACCTCGTCGCGAAGCATGCGCCAGGCCAGCAGCGGCTTGAGGGCGACGCCCGCGAGCAGCACCCCGGCCCAGATCGGCAGGCGGCTCACGCCTGCCGCCACTGCGCAGGCAGCGGCCGCAACCAATGACGCGCCCACACACCACCCGATCGCGCCGCCGGCCATGGACGCGAATTTGCGCGCCGGCATGCCCGCGGGCGGCGCGATACGCCGTCCGACCCCACCCAGGTAGCGCCCCATCCAGACCACCGGGTGCCAGCGCGCAGGCGGCTCCCCGACCCACCGGTCGATGGCCAGCGCGAGCCAAAGGGCACCCACAGAACTCAGCACCGCCATGTCTTCACCCATATCTCCCCGCCCCCGGCCGGCGCAGCCAGGCCCGTTCGTGAGACACCGCGGAACCGGCTTCGCCGGGCCGAAGGTGTTGCCCCCGGCAGGGGGTGGGCGCCCGGACACGCAGTGCCGGGCAACCTGGGGGCGAGCTCAATCTTCTATGCCGCGCTGCGCCGGAATGCCGGCCTTGAACGCGTGCTTGATCATCTGCATCTCGGTCACCGTGTCGGCCAGCTCGACGATCTCGGGCGGGCAGCGCCGGCCGGTCAAGACCACGTGCACCTCCTTCGGCCGTGCGCGCAAGGTCTCGAGCACGCCTTCGAGCGGCAGCCAGCCGTAGATGAGCGGGTAGGTGATCTCGTCGAGCACGACCAGGAAGTGCTCGCCCGAGAGGATCGCCGATCGGGCCCTCTCCCAGCCATCGCGGGCCAGCTGCGCGGAGCGTTCGAGATCCTGGGTCTTCCAGCTGAAGCCGTCGCCCAGGCCCTCGATCGGAATCCCGATCTGTTCGAACATGCGGTGCTCGCCGAAGCGCGCGCTCGGCACCTTCATGAACTGGAAGATCTTCACCGGCTTGCCTCGGCCATGGGCCCGCAGTGCCAGGCCGAAGGCGGCCGTGCTCTTGCCCTTGCCGTCGCCGGTGTTGACGATCACAAGGCCGCGGCGCTCGCCTTCGGGCTTCTCGTAGGGCTTTTCGGTGGGGGGTGTTTCGATCTGCATGGGGTTCCTGATTGAGCTTTGTTTGTCTAGTGCATGACAGCCAGCCACCGGCCTTCCACGCGATGAACGACCACGCGCCGGTCGAACACCGCTTCCAGCGCAAGGTGGGTGGCCGGATCGTCGCAGGCGCCATGGTGCAACACGCGGCCCTGTGCCATCACGACCATCGCATCGGCGCACAGCGCGGCGTTGAGCTCGTGCAGCACGCTGACCACCGTCCGGCCAGCGGCCACCAGCGCGCGCACGGTCTGCATCCAGTCGGCCTGGTGCGGCGGATCGAGGTTGGCCAGCGGCTCGTCCATCAGCAGCAGTTCGGCCTCGACCGCCAGCGCGCGCGCCAGCAAGACGCGCTGGCGTTCGCCGCCCGAGAGCTGGCCGAGCGGCCGCTCGCGCCATTCCCAGGCCTGGGTGCTGCGCAGCGCCCGCTCGACCGCCGCGCGGTCGGCCTCGCTGGGGGCCGCCAGCCAGCGCTGGTGCGGCAGGCGGCCGAGCATTGCGACGTCGTGCACCAGCAGGTCGTCCGCGCTGCCCTCGCCCGCGCCGCCCTGGCCGAGCCAGGACAAGCGCTGCGCGCGCGCGCGCCCCGACCAATCCGCCAGCGGCCGGCCGAGCGCGCTGAGTTCGCCGCCATGCGCCAGCAGGCCCGCCAGCACCTTGAGCAGGGTCGACTTGCCGGCGCCGTTCGGTCCCACGATGCTGGTCCAGCGACCGCCCGCCAGCGACAGGTCGATGCCGTGCAGCACCTCGGCCTGGCCCAGCCTGGCCGTGATGCCGCGCGCCTCCAGCGCGGGCCCGTGAATGACGACCGGCGCGCTCACAGGCCCCCCCGCGCGCTGCGCCGGTGCATCAGCCACAGCAGGTAGCTGCCGCCGAGCACCGCGGTCAGCACGCCGACCGGCAGCTCTAGCGGCGCGACCAGCCAGCGCGCGAGCAGGTCGGCGGCCATCAGCAGCAAGCCGCCCATGGCGGCCGACAGGACGATGAGTCGTGCGTGCGTGGTCTTCACGACCGAGCGCACCAGGTGCGGCGCCGCCAGGCCGACGAAGGCGATCAGCCCGGTCTGCGCCACGGCCGTGCCGGTGGCCAGCGCCAGCACCGCGACCAGCGCGGCGCGCATCGCGCCCAGCGGCAGCCCGAGGCTGGCGGCCGTGGCTTCGCCGAGCGCCAGCCCGTCGAGCACCGGCGCCAGCGCCCAGGCCAGCAGCAGGCACAGCGCACCCAGGCCGCCCATCACGGCACAGGCGCTCCAGCCGACCAGGCCGGTGCTGCCGAGCATGAAGCCCTGGATGGCCTGCAGGATGTCGGCCGAGGCGATCGTGAGCAGGTCCTTGGCCGCGCCCAGCACCACGCCGACGATCACGCCGGCGAGCAGCAGCCTGAGCGTCTGCTGCACGCCGCGCGCCAGCAGCAGCGTCAGCATCACCGCGAGCACGGCGCCGAGGAAGGCCGCCCCCGTGAGGCCGAGCCGCACCACCCATTGGGTGCTGACCGGCGAGAGTCCGAACAGCGACAGCGCCAGGGCGACGCCGAGCGAGGCCCCGGACGCGCTGCCCAGCAGGTACGGGTCGGCCAGCGGATTGCGGAACAGCCCCTGCGCCACCGCGCCCGCCAGGCCCAGCAGTGCGCCGGCAAGCCAGGCGCCCAGCGTGCGCGGCAGGCGGATGTCCCAGACGATCTGCAGCGCCACCGGATCGTGTCCTGCCGCCAGCATGTTCTCGAAGCCGGTGCTGCCGACGCCCGCGCCGAGCAGCAGCAGCAGCAGCGCCAGGATGACGAGGGCGATGCCCAGCGCCAGTGCGCGGCGGTGCTGGCTCTTCACCGGCAGCCTCGCGTCGCATGCGCGCGGGAACCCGTCACCGCGCCTTCTCCTGCAGGCACTGCGCCATCAGCCGCGCGGCTTCGCCCATGCGCGGCCCGGGACGCACCAGCACGTCCGACTCGGCAGCGCTGAAACGGCAGATGCGGCCTTCGCGCACCGCCCGGATGGCGCCCCAGCCCGGCCGCTGCTCCAGCCCCTGCGCGCTGCGTTCGCCGACCATGATCAGGTCGGGATTGGCCCGGACCACGAACTCGGGGTTGAGCTTCGGAAACGGGCCGAGCGCGGCCGGCACGATGTTCTTCACGCCGAGCCGCGCGAGCGTCTCGCCGATGAAGGAGACTTCGCCCGCCGCATAGGGCGCGCTGTTGACCTCGAAATACACGCGCGTGCGCGCCACGCGCGCGGGCAGCGACTGCGCCGCCGCCGAGACGCTGGCGTCGATCGCGCGCCACACCGCCTGCGCGTCGTCCACGTCCAGCACCCGGCCCAGTGCGTCGAGCACGCGGCGCACGTCCGCATGGTTCTTCGGCTCGAGCACCAGCACCCGGAGCCCGAGGCCCTCGAGCCGCTCGGTGACCCGGGACGACCTCGACAGCAGCACCAGGTCGGGCTTGAGCGCGACGATCGCCTCCACGTTCGGGTCCAGCCCGCCGCCGACTTGCGGCAATGCCCGTACCGGCGCAGGCCAATTGGAATAGCGGTCGACGCCGATCAGCCGGTCGCAGGCGCCCAGCGTGCAGACGGCCTCCGTCAGCGAAGGCAGCAGGCTCACGATGCGCTGCGGCGGCCGCGGCAGGTCCACCGGGACGCCCCGTTCGTCGGTCACGACCACGGCCTGGGCCGCCACGCCCAACCAGCACAGGGCGGCGCAGGCCAGCCGCGCAAACATCTTCATGCAAGCTCCTTCAAGGTCAGCGGCAGTCCGGCCGCCATCAGCGTGACACGCTCGCAGGCTGCGGCGACCTGCTGGTTGAGGCCGCCGAGCGCATCGACGAACCGGCGCACCTCCCGGCCCAGCGGGATCACGCCCAGCCCGATCTCGTTGCCGACCAGCACCAGCGGACCGGGCGCGTCGGCGATCGCGCCCAGCAGTTCGGCGATCGCGCGGTCGGCGCCCAGGCTCGCAGGCGGTGGTCCGGGGGGCGCCATGAGGTTGGTGAGCCACAGGGTGAGACAGTCGACCAGCACCAGCGTGCCGGGAGCGCCGTGGTCGCGGATCGCCTGCGCCAGCGCCAGCGGCTCCTCGACCGTGGTCATCGCCGGCACCCGCACCGCGCGGTCGTCGCGGTGCCTGGCGATGCGCGCCTGCATCTCCGCGTCCAGGGCCTGCGCGGTCGCGATCAGCACCGCGCGATGCGCGGGCGAGCGGGCGAGCCACGCCGCGGCGAGTTGCTCGCCGCGGCGCGATTTGCCGCTCTTCTGACCGCCGAGGATCAGTTCGCGGCGGGCCATGCTCATTTCGGCTGCCACCGGACGGTCAGGTACGCAGCGCGCCCTTGCTGGTTGTAGCCAAACGCGGTTTCATACTGCTCGTCGGTCAGGTTCGTGACCCGGGCCTGGACCGACCAGTCCTTGGCAAAGCGATAGTCCACATAGAGATCGACCGTGGTGTAGCTGCCGAGTGTGCGCGTGTTCGCCGCATCGTCAAAGCGGCTGCCCACGTTGAGCGCCGATCCGCCGAACTTCCAGGCGCCGACCGCGTAGTCGACGCCCAGCGACGCCTGGTTCCTCGCCCGGCGCGGCAACTGCTTGCCGGTGCCCTCGTTGCGCGGGTCGAGCGAGTCGTAGCTCGCGTGCAGGCCCAGGTCGCCGAACTGCCCGTCGTAGCTCAGCGTCCCGCCCTCGATGCGCGCGCGCGGAATGTTCTGCGGCAGCGTCGTGTTGGTGATGAAGCCCTGGATCTTGTTGTCGTAGCCCACCAGCTTGACCGTGTGGGCGCCCTGGGTCCAGGTGATCCCGAGGTCGGTGTTCTTGCCCTCCTCCGGCTGCAGCGCCGGATTGCCGAAGGCCGGGAAGTAGAGCTGGTTGAACGAGGGCGCCGTGAAGCTGGTGCCCTGCGACACGTTGACGCGCCAGTTCGGCGTGATGCGGTAGGCATAGCCGGCGAACCAGGTGTTGCTGTCGCCGAACTGCGAATTGCTGTCGTGCCGCGCGTCGAGCTGCCAGCTGTGGGCGCCCGAATTGCCGTTGAGGCCGACGAAGCCCGAATCGATGGCGCGGTCGGTCACGGTGTAGCGGGTGTCGCTCCTCACGTCCTGCTCGCGGCGCTCGAGCCCGGCGACCACGGTGCCGATCGGTGTCACGATGTCGTTCTGCCAGAGGTACTGGTCCTGGACGGTCTCGAACAGGCCCGGCAGGTTGAAAGGCGCGGCCACGATCGCGCGCGTGTAGTCCTCGCTGCGTGAATAGCGCAGCTGGGTGGTCCAGTTCGACATCACGAGGCCGCGGACGCCGACGTAGCCGGTCTGGGTGCGCAGGGTGCCGCGCGTGTCGCGGTTCGGGCCGTCGTCGAAGCGGTTCAGCCCGTCGGCGTAGAGCATGGC
>NZ_JBFUCI010000072.1:0-19684 GCF_056405335.1 Variovorax sp. P1_H12_2 | reverse complement strand
GAGCAAGGCTGCCTCCCGCGACGAGGACCTTCGTCGAAAGAAGTTGGAAGGCATCGGGAACACCCGAGACTTAAAACCCGTTCCGATCCCCCTGGGCAATGCAAAGTAGTGAGGCCGCTGTGGGATTTTTCGCTCAATTCTTCGCTTGGCTGAACATACAAGTCGCTGACTATGTCAGTACGAACACGATTCGCGTGGCCGCCGCAATAGAGCCCGCAGCCGTCACCCTGGCCACGATCTACGTGATGATGTGGGGCTTCCTATGCCTGACAGGTCGGGTACAAGAACCCATCTGGGAAGGCATCAGGCGAATCGTGGTGATTGGCCTCATCCTTGGCTTCGGCCTTCGACTGTGGAGCTACCACGAGATCATCACGAACACCTTCTTCACAGCGCCTGATCAGTTGGCCGCGGCAGTCATAGGCGCACCATCGATTGTCGGAGTGATTGATCAAGTCTGGCTAGACGGAACCGCGATTGCCGAACATCTGCTCAAGAAAGGAAGCGTCCTAGACAGCGACTTCGCCTTCTATGCAGCGGGGTTCCTCGTTTATCTGCTTGTCGGTTTGTCCGTCGTGGTGACAGCCTTCATGTTGGCCCTATCCAAGGTTGCCATCGCCGTCCTTCTTGCTCTCGGTCCGGTGTTCATCGTCATGCTCTTCTTTGATGCAACTAAGCGATTCTTTGAATCGTGGGTTGCGCAGCTCGCAAACTATGCGTTCATCGGAATCCTGACGCTCTTCACCTCCGCCCTCTTGCTGTCGGTGCTACGCGCCTATGCGTCAAATGCCGCTACGTCGGGAACTGGCATCACCATTGCGGAAAGTGCGAGAGTTTGCCTAGCGGCAGCCCTTGTGTTCTTGGTCATGAGGCAGGTAATGCCGATCGCTTCAGGGCTCGCAAGCGGTGTTGCTCTCAGCACCTATGGCACCGTAAGTGGCGTGATCGGCTGGGGCATGGGCGGTGCCCGTCGCTCCACCTACGAGTTCGGCCGCGGCGTACTCGACGGACTCCGCCGCGACCCTGGCAGCAAATGGGACTCACTGCGCCGGTTGGCCGGCAATCGCCTCGGCGCAGGCGTCTCAAACACATGGGATCGGATCGGCGGTTCCAGGCGTGGCGGCACGGTAGTGCCTCGGGAGCAGGTGATGCCCAATCCGAACACCCTGCGCTAGAGAAGTGGAGGACAAGATGAGGCTGGTCCCTCTGATTCTCTCGATCATCACGCTGCTCTCGTCATGCGGAACGCGGCCCCCGTTGCCGCCCGAGTGCGAAGGAGACTTGAGCCCGATCAACGCCCAGGCCGATGCATCCATGCGAGGAGCGATTCATGAATCGCGGGCCAACCCTTGATCGATACCTGCAGGAGGCCCAGAGCTGGGAGATCGATCGCGCACGTCGCGCGGCTCGATCCTCAAAGCTGGCGTGGACCGTCGCGGCCATTGCCTCCGTCATCGCATTGCTGGCCGTCGCCGCGGTTGCCGGTCTCACGCCCCTGAAGCAGCCGATACCCGTCGTCATTCGCGTCGACAGCAGCAGCGGCATCGTCGATGTGGTTCCGCCCTACGAGGGCACCACGGACATCGAGCAGGTCGTGACCCGCAACCTTCTGTCGAACCATGTGATCGCCCGCGAGCGGTACTTCTACGGAACGGCCGAGGCCGACTACGAACTGGTCGCTGCACAGAACTCCCCGCGTCTGAATCAGGAATGGGCCGCGCTCTGGAACACCAACAACCCGCTCTCACCCCTCAATCTCTTCAAGGACGGAACGACCGTTCGCACGCAGATCCGCTCGGTGACCTTCCTCAAGCTCGAGAGCGGCCGGGACAAGCTCGCCCAGGTCCGCTTCAGTCGCTTCACCCGCCCGGGAGCTACGGGGGAAGAGCAGGCCAGCCACTGGGTATCGACCATCGAGTTCGCCTACACGCAGCCCTCCAAGGACGACAAGATCCGGTCACTCAATCCGCTGGGTTTTCGCGTCGTGGAGTATCGGCGCGAGCCGGAGGTGGCGACGGGCGTGCTTCCCGGCGGCAAGGGAGACACGCGATGAGCCGGGCCCTGACGACCCTCTTCATCGGCGCCTTGACGGCGATGGCGGTCCTTTCGCCAAACGTCGAGGCTGGCACGGTACCACCGGCGGGTACCGTCGATGCGCGCATTCGCGTCGTTGCCTACAACCCGGACGACGTGGTCGAGTTACAAGGCTACGTGGGATTCCAAATCCACATGCAGTGGGCCGAGGGAGAGGAGTTCGTGAACCTCGGGTCCGGCGACAACGGCGCCTTCGACGTGGGCGCCGAGCGCAATCACTTCTTCATCAAGCCGAAGGAGGCCCATGCGACAACGAACCTGACGGTGCTCACCAATCGCCGTGCCTACCACTTCGACTATGTCGTCTCGGCGACCGCACCCACGGGCAAGGCGGCACGTCGCATGGTCTATTCCATCCGTTTCACCTATCCGGAAGAAGACGCCCGGGCCGCGGCCGCCGAGCGCGAGCGGCTCTTGACAGAGGCTCGCATGAAGAATGAAGTCGCCGAGCGCCCGCGCAACAGCGACTACTGGTTCTGCGGCAGCACCACCCTCAAGCCGATGAGCGCCTACGACGACGGCGTGCAGACCCGGCTTCGCTTCCAGACGCGGTCCGAGTTCCCCGCCATGTTCGTCCAGAACGACGACGGCTCCGAATCGCTGCTCAATTTCAACATCGAGGACGACGAGGTCGTGATCCACCGGATCGCTCGACGCTTCGTGCTCCGACGCGGCAAGCTGGTCGGTTGCGTGGTGAACCAGTCGTTTGCCGGCGGCGGAGCGCTCAGCCGCTCGAACACCACCGTGCCCGGCGTAGCGCGCACCACGCCAGGAGCCGCGCCATGAACGGGAAGGATCGCCTCCAACGCAAGCCGGATGACCTCGGCAACCGCGATCGCCAGCCGCAAGACCAGCCACCGACCGTCGACCAAGACACCGGGGAGATCCTGTCCGGTCACGGCGAGCAAGGGGGATCCGACGAATCCTCGCCCGGGAATGCGCAGGCCCACACGGTGCAGGGCGAGCGCGCCATCCCCTCGGTGAACCGTGAGCGCTCGATCCAGTCGCGCGTGAGCAGCAGCCTTGCACTGGGCACCATCGTCCTTCTCGGGGCCGGCTTCCTGTTCTGGTACTACAACACCCAGTATTCCCGCACCAAGGACGCCGAGGAATCCACCCGAAAGGCAGCCGCAGCTCGCGCGGCCGGCGAAATGAAGGTGCCGCCGCTGGGCCGCATCGATCCCCCGATCGCCCGGTCGGCGACGAAGGCCGGCACGCCATCGCCGGCGTTGCCACCTCCGCCTCCGCCTGCCACCTCGAGCAGTGGCGGTCCGCCGGACAAGACCCCCGAGCAGTTGGCGCTCGAGCGCCAGCTTGGCATCCCGGTCCTTCGCCGCGCGCAGACGACCTCCGCAACTGGAGCGGCCAACACGCCCGCAGCTGGAGCCTTCGCCGCTGCGCCGCAGATGCCGGGGATCTCGCCAATGGCCACGGCACCGGGCATGACCCCCGGAATGGCCCAGCTGCTCGGTTCCCTCCAGGCGCCGACAACCTCTCCGTCTGGAGGCGGTGGAACCCTGGCGGCGATGCTGAAGCCGACCCCGACGCCGGCCGTGACCGCGCAGCTGCTGCCGACCCGCCGCATGCTACTCCCCAAGGGCGCGTTCATCGATTGCACGCTCGAGACCGCGATCGATTCCACCTACGAAGGCATGACGACCTGCATCGGCGCCAGCGACATCTATGGCGCCGACGGCAAGGTGGTGCTGCTGGAGCGCGGAACGAAGTTCGTCGGCGAGCAGCGCGGCGAGCCTCGCCAGGGACAGGGGCGTGTCTTCGTGGTGTGGAACGAGGCGCGCACGCCCACGGGCGTCGTCGTTCAGCTTGCGTCCCCCGGCACGGACGAGCTCGGACGCAACGGCCTGCCCGGCTTTGTCGATACCCACTTCTGGCAGCGCTTCGGCGCCGCGATCCTCTTGTCCGTGATCGACGGCACCATGCAGGCGATCGTCGCCAATCAGCAGAGCGGCACCAACGTCGGCAGTGGCGGCGGCGTGGTGCTCGGCCCGCAGGGCAGCCGCGACGTGATCGCCGAGGTGCWTCGCAACACCATGTCGATTCCKCCGACTGTGATCAAGAACCAGGGCGAGCGCATCCAGATCCTAGTTGCGCGCGATGTCGATTTCAGGGCCGTCTATGCACTCCGCAGCGATCCAGACCGCCCCTGACACGGTCCTTCCCGAGATCGCCACTCCCGCTTTCTCGAGGCGTGCGGGCCGGGGTGAGCCTGTCCACGACGAGCCGTCGTCACTGGCACTCTTCCTCGGACCGTTGTGCGCCCTCCTCGACAATGCGGAAGTCACCGAGATCTGCATCAACCAACCCGGCAGCGCCTTCGTCGAGCGCCAGACCGGATGGACCCGCGAGCCGCTGCCCTTCGCGACCTTCGATTGGTGCATGTCGATCGCCAAGCTGGTGGCCAATTTCACGCGTCAGCGCATTTCGGCGAGCGAGCCGCTGCTGTCGGCCACTCTCCCCGGCGGCGAGCGCATCCAGATCGTGCTGCCGCCAGCTACCGAAGACCACACCGTCTCGATCACGATCCGACGCCCGTCGAACGTGCTTTGGAGCCTGGAGGAGCTCGACGGGCTGGGCATGTTCGAGTCGACTCGAAGCGTCCCGGTTGCCTGTTGTCCCGTCGCAACCGGCACGGTTCCCTCGCCGGAAGATCGCGAGCTCATGCAACTGCTGGGCGAGCGGCAGATCGTCCGCTTCCTGCGCCGCGCCGTGCAGCTGCGCAGGAACATCCTGCTGTCCGGTGCCACTGGATCCGGCAAGACGACACTGAGCAAGGCACTGATCCTTGAGGTGCCGCCGGAGGAGCGCCTGGTCACGATCGAGGACGTCAAGGAGCTGTCGCTGCGCAATCAGCCGAATCACGTCCGGCTGTTCTATTCGCAGGGTGCCCAGGGGCAGGCGGCCATCACGCCGGGGCAACTCCTCGCGAGCGCCAAGCGGCAGCGGCCCGACCGCATCTTCGTTTCGGAACTGCGCACCGGCGACGAGGTGTACGACTACCTGGTGTCCGTCAACACCGGCCACCCGGGCTCGATCACGAGCGTACATGCGGACAGCGCCCAGATGGCCTTCGTGGCGCTCGCGCAGCTCATGAAGCGCAGCGACGCGGGTCAGGGCATGAGCACCCGCGAGGGGGTCGAACTGGCGCAGCTGAGCATCGATGTGGTGGTGCAGTGCGCGCGCGACCGCCAGCGGCGCATGGTGACGGAGATCTGGCATGACCCTGAAACCAAGCTCAGAGGCCTTGCGTAGCCCGTTGAAAGTGACGGTCGCGCTGCTGTGCGCGGCGGTGGTCGGCCTGTACCTGGCCGGCTACTTCTTCCTGATGGCCGTGAAGCTGCCGCCCCATCAGGCCACGCCGCTGACCGCCTGGCGCTACTGGCAGGGCTACGGCGAACGGCCCGACATCCGGCGCGCGCTGATCATGGCGTTGGCCGGTGGCCAGGGGCTTGCGTTCGGTGTGGTCGGCTTCGCGATGCTGTCGCGCCGCCGACCCCTGCATGGCGACGCACGGTTCGCGACGAAGCGGGAGATCGCGAGAGCCGGACTGCTCGGCGAGCACGGCATCATCCTCGGGCGCCTCGGCAACCGCTACCTGGTGCTGCCGGGCCAGCAGGGTGTCGAACTGGAGGCGCCACCGCGCAGCGGCAAGGGCGTCGGCCTGGTGATCCCCAACCTGCTGAACTGGCCGGGTTCCACCATCGTCAGTGACATCAAGGGCGAAAACTTCATGCGTACGGCCGGCTACCGCGCGGCGCATGGCCAGGAGGTGCATTTGTTCGATCCGTTGTCGGAGCGCGAACGATCCGCGCGCTGGAATCCGTTGGGCTACGTCTCGAGCGTGCCCTACCGCTGCATCGACGACCTGCAGCGCATCGGCACGATGCTCTTTCCGGACCCGCACGCAGGCGACCCGTTCTGGACCTCCTCCGCACGCTCGCTGTTTCTCGGGATCGCGCTGTACCTGTTCGAGACCGAGGGCGCGACCCGCACCCTGGGGGAGGTTTTGCGCCAGGGCATGGCGAGCGACGACGAAGGCTTCCAGAAGCACTGGAAGCGCGTGATCGATGCCTGCGAACGTGCCGGCTACCCGCTTTCCCAGGAAACGGTGCAGAGCCTCTACGACGTCATCGACCTGGCGCCGACCACCGCCTCGAGCATCCGCAAGACCTTCACGAGCCGGCTCGACCTCTGGCTCAACCCGATGATCGACGCGGCGACGTCTGCCAATGACTTCGACCTGCGCGAACTGCGCAAGCGCCCGATCTCGATCTACGTCCAGATCAACCCGGACAACATCGCGCGACTGCAGCCACTCCTGAACCTCTTCTTCCAGCAGGCGATCGGCCTGCAGACGCGCGAGCTCCCGGAAAACAACCCGGCGCTCAAACTCCAGCTGCTGCTCATGCTGGACGAGTTCCCGGCGCTCGGGCGCATTCCGGTGATCGCCGAGTCCACCGCCTTCCTGCCGGGCTACAACGTGCGCACCGTGATCATCGTGCAGTCGAACTCGCAGCTGATCGAGAAGTATGGGATCGAAGGGGCGAAATCGATCCGCAAGATGCTGGCCGCGCGCATCGTCTTTCCGCCGAAGGAGTTCGACGATGCCGAGGCGGTGTCGCGCGAACTCGGCACCTGCACGGTCCGGCAGAAGAACATCAGCCGCCCCATGTGGGGCGGCGCCGGCAAGTCGCCGACCGTGAGCATCAGCGAGCAGCCGCGGCGGCTCCTGCTGCCGCAGGWGGTCAAGGAGCTGGGGACGAACCGGATGATCCTCTTCTACGAGGGCCTTCGCCCAGTGCTCGCGCACCGCGTCTACTATTTTCGCGACCGCTTCTTCGCCAAGCGGGAACGCCCGCCGCCCGAAGTGCCCCTGCTCGACATCGCGAGCGTCACGCGACTGCGGATGGCGCCAGGCCCCCGCCCCCCTCGCCCTGCCCACCCAGGCGCCCACGACGCTGCCAAGGAGGTTCCCGACATGCAAGTCGATCCGACACGCCTCGAAGACCTGGACCTCGAGGATTTCTCCCTGGATTTCGACGATGTCGAGATCCMGAAGGGACCGATGACCGACGCCGAGATCAAGGCCGCAGCCGACAGCTTCATCTCGAAGCTGCTCGACTGACGACGGCCGCAGGAGACCCCCATGGCCCACGATCCGACTGATCCCACCCCTCCGRCAAACTCCAGCCACCACGTCGTCGGCGATCCGGACGGCGGGGCTGGCATGGTGGACGAGCAGCCCCCGCGGCCCGGCRCCGCATCGAACCGCGTCGTGCCGGACGCCGTGGTCCGGCGCTTCCTGCGCATCGACGACCGTTATTTCTTTCCCGATCGCACGCTGGCTTTCGTTGACCAAGGCACGCGGCTCAAGGTGCGCACGCACAACCTCGAGGTGATCCATAGCGTGGTGGCGATCATGCAGGCGCGAGGCTGGCAGGTGGTTCAGCTGAAGGGCACCGAGGCGTTCCGGCGCGCGGTGTGGCGCGAAGCGAGCTTGCTGGACATCGAGGTGCGGGGCTACGCGCCGACGGATCTCGAAAGCCAGCAGTTGCAGCGGGCCCGGGACCGCAGGCCGCCAGGGACAGACGGCGCGGAACGAGGCGGGGAACGAATCACCGAACGCGGCCCAACCGCGACCGAACGGTCCCCTTCCGGACTGCAAGCGCGCGAGATCCGCTCGACGCCCGACGGGCTTCGCCCGCCGGTCACCGGCGAGCTGCTCGCCCACGCAGCGGCGCCTTACCACTTCGATCCGAGTGAGCGCATGTCGTACTACGCGCGCGTGCGGACCCCGGCCGGCGAACGCACGTTCTGGGGCGCGGACCTCGAACGCGCCTTGGCCGAATCCCGTTCGGGTGTACGGGTTGGCGACCAAGTGAGCCTGCGGCAGCAGGGCGGCCGATCCGTGACGGTCCGGGTCGCGCGGCGCAATGAGGCCGGTGAGTTGGTCGGTGAGACAAGGAAGGCCGCGCAGCGCATGGGCTGGACGGTCGAGAAGACGGACTACGTCAGAGCCCTCAGCCGAAAGGCCGAAGTCGTGCGCCAGGGCCAGATGGCCGCGAGTGCCGTGCTGGCCCAGTATCCGGACCTCGCAGGCGCCATGCTGGGCCTGAGACTGGCGCGGCAGTTTGCGCGCCGGCTGACGCAGCGCCCCGACGATCAGCGAAGGGTGGTCGAGGCGATCCGTCACAGCCTCGCCGACGCCGTGGAGCGAGGCGAACGCATCGGCATGCCGCCACCGCGCACGCTGCATGCCCCGGTGCAAGCGCGCGGCCGCACGCCCCCCCGCAGGGACGAACCCGAGCCCACACGCGAATGAAGCGACGCAACCCTGTGGATGACCATGACCGACCACTCGTCCCCTTCGCGCCGTCGACATGTCGCCAGCCGGCTGCTCACTCTGGCAGCGGCCCTTGCGATCGGCAGCGGCCTGCCGCTGGCATCGGCGGAGCGGACGCCATCCCTGCAGATCGAGGCCTTCGCAGCATTCACACCGGGACAGGCGCTCCCCCTGGTGCTCGACACGATCAGCGGCGCGCGATCATCGATCTTCGTAGCTGCCTACGCCTTCACGAGCCGACCGGTCGCTGTCGCACTGCGCGACGCCGCGCGCGCGGGCGTGAAGGTGGTCGTCATCGTGGACGCTGGCGAGGCGACCAAGGACTATTCGGCCGCGCGGTTTCTGGCCAACGAGCGTGTGCCCGTCCGCCTCAATGCGCGCTACGCGCTCCAGCACAACAAGTTCATGGTGGTCGATGGCGCCACCGTGCAGACCGGAAGCTTCAACTACACCGCCTCGGCCGCCAGGCGCAACGCCGAGATCGTGCTGGTGCTTCGGAACGCGCCCGCTATCGCGGCGCAGTACACGACCGAATGGCAGCGTCTCTGGCACGAGGGCACGGACCTGCCCCCGGCCTACTGACCTGAACCTGGCATGCGCGTGACGGTCCGATCATGCTGACCCGCAGCACATCGACCCGCGCGCACCCCCACAAGGCACGCTTCGTGGTCGCCGACGGCAGTCTGGAAGGCCTGAAGTGGCTCGCGCTCATCCTGATGGTGCTCGACCACGTCAACAAGTATCTGTGGGACCAGCGCCTCGTCTTCCTGTTTGACCTCGGCCGGATGGTCATGCCCTTGTTCGGCTTCGTGCTGATGTACAACCTCGCGCGCCCTGGCGCCTGGGCGGCGGGAGTGCACCGCAGAGTGATGTGGCGGCTTCTCGCCTTCGGCGCAGTGGCGACGCCTGCCTACGTGGCGCTTGTCGGCGGGTGGCCGCTGAACATTCTCTGGACGCTGCTCGCGGCAACCGCCCTCGTGGCGCTGCGCGAGGGCGGGGGCCGGACCCGCACGGCGTTGGCAATCGGCTTGTTCATCCTCGCGGGGGCGGTGGTCGAGTTCTGGTGGTTCGGATTGCTGAGCTGCATCGGCGCCTGGGCCTTCTGCCGGCGGCCGACGGCGTTGCGGTTTGCTCTTTGGGCGGCCGCGATCGCATCGCTGGGGGTGGTGAACCGCAACCTCGCGGCGCTCGCCGGCCTGCCGCTCATCTGGGCGGCCGCGCAGGTGGCCCTTCCCGTGAGGCGCTGCCGGTGGCTCTTCTATGCCTTCTACCCCGCCCACCTGAGCGTCATCTGGCTCGTCAAGCAGCTGGCCTGAGCCTCGCTGCCCGTGGTCCGGCCCACGTCAGGGCCGAAAAAGCGCCGAGCCCCCGGGGTACGCCTCCCGCGGCCTGCTATAACTCGCGTCGCCATGGAAAGCCCGATCATCCGATTCCGAATCGACCGCGCGATCGCGAAGGAAGCGTATCGGATGGCGGCCGAGGTCGGCATGGAATTGCCGGACGTGATGCGCATGATGCTGACCAAGGCGGTCCGCCTGCGCAGCTTCTCGATCGACCAGGATCGGGACGCGCCCTCTCGATCTGCGGCAATCCCGCCCGTGGAGGACTACGAACCGCGCTACTGGGACCCGCTGAATGCCTCGCTGGACGCGGAGTTGGCGTTGGCCTTGCTGCACCGGACGATCGCCGATCTGACGACGTCGCTCGACGAAGGTCTGGCCCTGGCAGTTCCCGACGTCCGGCGACTCGAGCGAATACGCGACGAACGCGACGCCGCCTGCAAGCTGCTCGCCGATTTCGACCCGATGAGCGCCACCGACGTCGCACGGATTCTGGCGAGGTACGGTCCTCCTGCCCATCCCACCGTTTCGGGGGCCRCCGAATGACGCGAACGGGCCATCTTTCCGCGTCCGAGCGAGACCGTCTTTACGAGCGCAGGGTCCGACCCGACCTGTTCGCGGGCATCCCCGCGTCCCCCCAGCCGGTCGCGATGTTCGTCGCCGGGCAACCTGGGGCCGGCGTATCGGTGGCCGCAGCCCTGCTGCGGCGCGAGTTGCTCAAGACCGCAGGCCCGGCCATCCATCTCTCGATCGAGCGTCTGACGGCCTACCACCCGGCCAGCCATGCAGACAGCGCCGTCGATTTCCCTGCCATCCAGCCCAACATCGTGCATTGGTTGGGTCGCGCCGTCGAGGACGCGAGAGCGCAGCGCTTGCACATGGTCATCGAGGACGAGCTGGAGGATGCGAGGTCGATTCCGAGGCTGGCGGCCGCGTTGCGCAAGGCCGCGTACGCGGTGCAGGCCGTATTCGTCAGCACCCATCCCGACCTGAGTCGCATCGCGTTGATGGCGCGCTACGACCGGTGGCGATCCCGCGGCTTGCCGGCGCCTTTCATTTCAGCCGCGGCGCACGACGCGGCGCTCGCCAACGTCCGCCATGTGATGGGGCATCTGGAGGATCGCCGGGCCGTGGATGGCCTGCGCATCATCGATCCCCGGGGCGCCCAGTTCTACGAGAACCGATTGACGCAAGGCGAATGGCTTCGCACCACGCGTGCCCAGGTCACGCTGGACGCAGAGCGTGATCGCACGCCGGCGCCGAGGGAACTCGTGCAGACCGCCATGCGGTGGGAGACCTTGGTGCGGCGCCTGGTCCAGGACCCCGTAGTGCCTCGCGACGTGGCGAGCGAGGTGCTGCGATGGCGCGATGCGGCAGTGGCGCGATGCGAAGCAGTTCCTGCGGCCGCCCAGATGCTGCAATGGGCGCGCGAGGGCGCCGCCTTCCGGGCCATGGAACGCAACGAGTTCGTGAAGGAATTTCCCCACCATGCACGGGCCGTGCAATCCCTGGGCCTGGCGATGCTCGAGTCTGAAAAATACCAGGACTACGAGGCGACGCGCCTGGTGCTCCATGCCCGGGAGAACATCGCCCAGCGCATTGAACGCGGCGACATGGCGCGGATCGCGGCGAAAGAAAAGCCGACGGATCCCCCTACGCGCTAGCTGAACCCAAGGCCGCCTCGAGGGGCTCTCCACGCCTTGCCACCAACGCATCCATCAGCGACATGTCGGGTATTTATCGAGACGACGACGGCCCGGCGGGCACTGTGGCGATTCGCATCGCGATCGAAGATGTCGGCGGAGCCAAACAATCTTGCCGTTGGGTGTCGGTTGCAGCGCCATGCCCCGGATCTCCACCATCTCGCGATCTTCGCCGGATCCAAGTCATGCGCCCCTGCACGAAGGGATCAATGTTTGAAACCCGATTCTCGCTGCGCGCGAATTGCCAATATGAAGACCGTCTCAACCTCGGCCAAGTAGCGATACAACGCGACATAGCCTCTAGCACCCCTGCCGATGACCAATTCCCGTTTTCCGTCTTTCACCGGTCTGCCGATTTGAGGACTATGCGCAAGCACTTGGATGGCCTCGATGATTTCCTCGATCCGCTTAGCGATGTCCACCGCGTCGAACTGCGCCATGTGATCCAAGAAGCGATCAAGGTCGTCAAGAACTTCGGGAGCAAGCTCGATTCGAGCCATGACTCGATCAGCGCGAAGGCTGTCGCGCTGACGGCCGGCGCGCTTTCTTGCCGCTAGCGCGGGCCTGCAAATATTCCTTCGCATCCGTCCAGGCCACCGATTTTCCAGTCCGCTTCAAAGCAACCCACCGCTCGTCGGCAATCCGATGCAACTCGTCGTCCGTCTCGATGCGCTCCACCGTCTCGGATAGCGCATCCAGAATAAAGGCATGTGACGACTTTCCGGCTCGCTCGGCAGCCGCCGCGATGCGAGCTTTCAGGGCATCTTCCATTCGGATCGTGGTCGTAGACATGGGCAACTTTCCTGGACCTTCTGAGCGAACCCCAATGTAGCACATTTGTACCACACGAGCCATCGACACCCACCTTCCTCCTTGTGTTGGCAGGCGCTGACGACGCGGTTCAAATTGAACAGATGGTGAGGTGCGCTCTGCAATGACGAAGCGGTGTGCGCCGGAACTGCTCACATCAGGTTCCCCGCCGATGGCCGATTCGCCGGTGTCAAGCGATATCAGCAACTGACCCCACATCGACTTCGAGCCGCCAGCTATTCGAGAGCTGCCGTTGCGGCCTCTGGATACAGGTTGGGGAACAGAATATTGAGCGAAGACATCGGGAACCCGATGCTCAGTTCCGACCGGTGGCCATCGCTCTTCAGCAGCCCGTCGGCCAAGAAGCGCGACACGACCTTGCGAGCTGTGCGCTCTTCAAGGCCGGTCATCCTGATGAAGTGGCCCCGCGAGACCGAACCCGTTGTTGCGACCGTCTGAAGCGGAAAGATGGCCTCTTCCCGGTACTCGGCGATTCCGTCCGTAATCCCGCGCACGAGCACGTAGGCGCGAATGCGATCCTTTAGCTTCGGAAGATCAAGCATGGTGGTCATGAACGTGACCTGGTCCTCGCACAGCTCGATGAAATAGCGGCACCACTCCCAGAGCATCTTCTGGCTGAGGTTTCCACGGCCATCGAGATCACCCTGCCGCGCACTGTCCGCGTTGTCGAGCATTTCGTAGTAGACCTCGCGCTGGCGCGCCAGCGCCCGATTGGGGGACCAGAGGCCACCGCTGAGAGGGAACAGGGCGCAGTGGCTCTGTAACCGGACAGCACGCCCGTTCCCGTCCTCGAACGGATGAGTCCACGCCATGCGGTGGTGGGCGGACGCAATCGTATAGAGAACCGCATCGACGCCCTTGAGCCGGCCATATCGCTCATCCATCTTCGCCAGGAACTGGGGTAGCGACTGCCAGGTCGGAGGTTGATGCCGGCCGACTGCGACGTCGTGCTTGCGAAGCTCCCCCGGCACAACGATGCGTCCATCGTCCGTGCGCCGGTCGTCTTCCGAAAGCCTGCCGTACAAGGCCGTGTGTGCCTTCAGAAGAAAATCGCTGCTGAGGGCTGCCGCCTCCGTCGACACGAGGTGCTCGAGTTCCTGTTCCGCTTCGATGTGCGCAACGGCCACCCGCTGGCGCAGGGCCACGTCGGGCTTTTCGGAAAAGTCGTGCCTGAGCGCGCGCTCGATGTTTGCCGGGTGCGTGCCCTGCCCCTCGATGCTGTTCGAGTAGTACGAGTTCATCGAGCGCACGATCGCCCGCAGGGCATCCCGTGCTTGAGGGCTTGCCGAGGCTCGCAGTTGTGCGGATTTCTCGAAGACGCGGCGGGTTGCTTCAATCAGCCCGTCCAAGTTCTGCGCCGGCAACAGCGGCTCGAACTGATGGGGCTGGTCATAGACCGCGATCGCCTTGGGTTTTTCTGACATGATTTCCGGTTGTGTTTCCGTTATTTTCCATGAAAACCTTATGAATAACAATGGTTTAGAGAAGCCACACCCAATCGATATTCCGGTTCGATTTCTGGTTTTCTTGCCGGCTCGATTGCCCGTTCAGACTCAACCGCGGGGAGAAGCGGTAGCTTCACGCGGCATCGGTCAACAGCCGCCCAGCGTGTGCATCGCCGGGTGATCAGCCGCGGTGAATGTTGTTGCCGCTGTGACCGCAATCCGGGATCGCGCCGGGCCCACCGGGTACATGGCCGTCACGCCGCCCAAGCCGCAGTTCGATGCGACCCCCAAGCCGCTCGCGTGTGGGAGCACTTCCCGCTGTCCGAATTCGCGTTGCCGGTGCGTCCATTGGCCGCGCGCTGGCACGACAACAGCCTCGCCGTTCAGCGGCTTCGCTCACTCCGAGCGGGACCCCGCGCATGGCGCTGTGCCTTCAGGCGTGCCAACAAGCCCTGTACCAAGTGCTCGCGGTCGGCGACAGCCGTCGGCAGTTTCTGCATGAAGCGCTCTACTTGACCCGCCAGATCGGCAAGCCCTTGGCGTCGCAGCGTCTCGGCCGTCGCTCCCCAACCATCCAGGACCTCGGATCGCGTCGCCAGCAGCTTGGCCTTGCCATCCTCCGAAACCACTCGACCTGCCTGCAGGTCTTTGCCAATACCCAGTAGCCGACGCCGCATGAAGCTGGAGTCCTGGGCCGGTCGACCACCAGCGAACCGATCCGTGCTCGCTGCCTGGGTTGTTCTCAAGTCGCGAAGCCGATGATGGATCGGATCCTTCAGGCCCTTTCGAGTCCCCCGCAACTGGCGCGGGGTCGCGTTGGCCGCCACGCCCTCCTCTAGCATCAACGCCGCGAACTGCTCGCGCCACGAGCGCAGCGTCTCCTTGCGCACATACAGGCGCCGACCTGGCTCGAACTCGTGCTCGCACTTGACGACGAGATGCACATGCGGATGGGCCTGGTCCGTATGCAGAACCATGGCATACCGATACTGAAGCGCAAAGTTCTCACGCGCGAAATGCCTTGCGGCCGCCAAGACCTTCTTCGGCGGTGTGCCAGCCGGCATCGACAGGACGATGTTGTGGACCAGCTTGGAGCGCGTGTCCTTCTCGCCATCCTTCGGCTTCGGTCTGTGCTCGCTTCGGCACAGGTCGAGTTGCCAGTCGCCGACAAGTTGCTCGGCGGCGCCGCGACCGCGCATTGCGACGCCATCATCGGTCTCGATGTCGAGCTTCCCGTGGCGGTCAATGTATTTCAGGTGGGCTCGGGCGCCTCCTGTATCGCGCGCGCCGCCGGACACCTTCACCATCACCTCGGGCGTGCGGCTGACCGTTCGCTTCACTTGCTCGACCTGGTCAACGCTCAGCGAAGCGGGTGCACTGGGTCCCCGTCGGCCGTAGCTGACGATGTCGAACTCCATCCCCGCGGTGCGAGGCAAKGTGACGAYGTGCCTAGGCATGGCCGGCCTCCCAACTCTTGAGGTTCGCGCGGACAACGTCGGAGACCCCCGCGCGAACGCTCTCGACGGCCCGACCGACATCGACCAGCAGCTCCGCGAAATCCGCGGTGCAATCGGATTGGCATGGGGACTGCGAAGCCATGGCGCGGAGCTGGCGTCCCATGGATCCCAGAAGGCCAGCCGCACAGCGCAACTCATCCAGTTCCTGCGGTGGCATCACCGGCGTTCCGCGGACATGGGTTCGAACGAGCATCGACAAGTAGCTCGCGGTCTTCATCCGACGGCTTGCAGCCCGCGCATCGACGAGAGCCCGGTCGCCCGGCCGCAAGCGAAGCGTCAGGCGGTCGATGGCGGGACCTTCATCTGCGATGCGAAACAGCGTCGCTCGAACGTCGTGTTCTGGGTTGTCGGCAACCACTTGCTCGATGAGCAACGCGAGCAGCGCCGATTCGGTGACTCCGCGACCTGCCGCAAGGGCAGCGAAACGAGCCTTCGCTTCGCTCGAGGTGCGGGTGCCGACAACGGCAGTTCGGTTCGCGCTGGTCATGGTGAACGACGGAACGTTAACAATGTCTGACGCCAGTCTATCCTGCCCTCAAAGCCAAACAAGGCCTCAGCGTTCGACATGCCGAACATCTACCTCGCTCCTTACAGCTTTAAGCTTGGAGGCACTCAATGGGCAAATCTGGGACCCGTTCGGGCATGCCGAACAACGATGACCCGCCTGAACGCATGCGAACGTTCTCACGATGCCTCGAAGCAGCGCATCTCGATGTGTTCGGCACGCGAACACCGTGTGCGTGTCCCGTCCAGGAAGCCGATGCGGCGTCGTTTGTTGCCGGCATGTTCGGCACGCCGAACATCGTCGACAACGAAACTTCATGGGACTGCGACATGCTTCACGAGTGCGCTTCGCGGCTTCGATTCGAAGCTGAGGCCGCAGCGCTCGCCGCCGATAAGCTGCGTCCATGATCACAGAGGACCATCCAGAACTCGCCGCCGGCGCAGCCACCGCGGCGCACCATGAACGACCCTGTGCGGGCCACACGCACTCGTCGCGATCCGCGTGATCGGCATCAGGCTGCGGCTCACGGGCCCCGACGGCCGCGCCTATGTGCCCGGAAAACCCATCGATGTGTTCGACGGCGAAGCCTTGATCGGACGCGTGCAGTCGGTGACGCTGAGTTCCGACGGAACCGAGGTGCTGGTCGAGAACTTCATGACCGTCGACTTCGAGGGTTTTCGGGCCGGCGCATTGCCACGGCTCGTGCTGGCCGAAGTGGTGAATTTCATCGCCGAGCGTCATCCATCCGTCCACATGATCGGCATCGAACTGAGCCGGGACGTTCCCGAATTCGTGGGTCGGGAGGCGTCGCTCGCCTCATATCGGTCCGAGATCCTGCAGAGCATCGGCGTACGGAATATCCGGGTATCACCGAAGCCTCAGGGCGGAAGGATCGGCTGTCTGGCCGTGACGGGCATCTGGCACTACGACGGCGCCAGTGTGGCCGCCCTCGCCGCAGCGTTGCGAACGCAGCGCGCCGCCTACCGCGACGCCAAGCCCGCGATTCCATCGAAGCCGCGAAGCCGACTGGACCGACTGCTGCGCAGGAAGCCCTGAACCGTGTCTGCGCCGAACAGGCAGCCTCGCAGTGCCTCGCTCGACGGTGCGAAGCCGGGCTCGCTGTTCGGCATGCCGAACGTCGGCGACGAGGGAGCCCGCCAGCGGTCGCCGACGGGCCTGCCCGAGAAGCGGGATCAACCCGCCCGACCCTTCTTCGCCCTTCCCTCCCGAGCACGCTCGGCGCGTTCGAAGGCGACGCGCTGCTTGACTGCCGCGTAGTAGCACCAGGCCACATCGACGGTCTCTCGCGATCGCAGGCCTTTGGCACGAAGCTCGATCACGCCGCCCACGATCGTCACCATCACCGCGCGAAGCCCACGCTCGCGCACCAACGCCGAAGTCTCCCGGGTGACCGGCTTGACGGATTTCGTGGCCATCATTCGCTCCAGCGGGCGGCGAGACGACGGGCGATCTCGACGTGACGTTCGGCCTCCGTCAGGTGCTCGGCGATCTCGCGCAGGTCGGTGTCAGGCGCATGCCGCTCGCGGGTCTGTTCGATGCCGAGCACGGCCAACTGCAGCAGCTCTTCGCACTCGCGCGTTCGCCGGCACAGACAGTGTCCTTCGAATCGACTCAGCGCCGCGCGGGAGGCTGCTTCGGTGGCAGCTCCGGCCGTTTCAGGGGTGGGCTTGCGCGTTGCCATGACGACCTTCCTCCGCGGTGGGGCCCGACGTACGCGCGGGTCCAGGATGTGCAGGGTCATCGAGTGGCACAGGCGT
This sequence comes from Variovorax sp. P1_H12_2, assembly GCF_056405335.1. Classification (NCBI taxonomy): domain Bacteria; kingdom Pseudomonadati; phylum Pseudomonadota; class Betaproteobacteria; order Burkholderiales; family Comamonadaceae; genus Variovorax; species Variovorax sp. P1_H12_2. Next base: position 2,110 of record NZ_JBFUCI010000072.1, on the reverse strand, counting down.
GAGCTGCCTGAAGCGCCCGATGTGAGCGTCCGGCCGGAGGGCCGGCTGGAACCTGGTTTGAAAGCCCGTGGGTCGGGTGGGCGTGCCGGCATCGGAATGAACCACGATGACGACGGCGGCCCCGGTGAGGCAGACCACTGCGGTGGCCCACAAAGTGAGTGAAGTCCGGATGTTCATGAAGGGCTCCTGGGGGAAAGGATGGAAGCCGCATGCCCCTCGGAGGACGAGGCCTCCGAACCGGGGCAGCGGGCAGAGGCAGGTCACGCGTCGTCGGGGCCTTCGCCGTTCACGGGCGCATGGACGATCCGCAGCGGACCCGGCAGCCAGCGTGTGCCTTCGAGCTGTCGGGCGCAGTAGGCGGTGAGTTCGGTCTTCTTCATCATGGCGACGGTGTGGGTCGCGTCGACACCCGTGGCCTCCTTGACGGCCTCGAGCGCCTTGGCCTTGCTGACACTGGACAGGTAGGTCGTCGGGKTCGGGAGCCACCAGTTGGCCATGTCGATGCCGAGCGCCTTGACGATCGCATCGCTCTGGTCGCGCGAGCGTTCGCGGCCCGCCACCGCGTCGATGCTCCGCGCGGTGCAATAGGCCAGCAGGTCGAGCAGCGTCTCGCGGTCTTGCCCGAGCAGCCAGTCGAACATCGCCTCCGGGTTGCCCGGCAGCCGGTCGCCCCACTGCGTCTCGGCTGGGCCGAGGATCGCGCAGGCCGGGGAGTTCTCGTAGCCGGTCGCGATCTGCGCGAGGCTGTAGTCGCTGGTCGGACGCACAGTCACCTTCACCACATCGTTGCCCCGGCCGTACTGGCCGAAGACGGTCTCGGCCATTCGGTGGACAAGCGTGACCAGGGCCACCTGCGGGTTCTGGGTCAGTGCGGCCTGAATGGCCGCGGTGCGGTGGGCGGTCAGGTCGCGCATGAGCTTCTCGCTGAACTCGGGGCGCTTGCGCGTGTCCTCCGTGGCCCCCTCGTCCCTGCCTTCTACCGTGCCGCTCCTCGACAAAGAGTCGGGGCCGCCAGCACCCGGCCCTGCGCCCGCCTTCCGGTCCTCGGGTCGGATCAGGCCACGGTGGACAGTCACCCGTCCGGCGTGGTCGATGCGAAGCAACGCGCCGGTGCGCGCCATCTGTTCAGGCGTCCACGCACGCAAGGTCGCACGCGCGGTGTCGAGCCGGTCGTCCAGGTCGTCCAGGGCGGTGGACAGGCGCTGTTCCTCGGCCGCGTAGTTGTCGGCGTCCGGGTCCCCTCCGTCCTCGTTCCTGTCGTAGGCCTGGGCCAGACGGTCGCGCTCGGCTTCCATCGCCTCGATGGCTTGCGCTTCCTCCGGTGTCGGTTCGCGCTCGGCCTGCGCCTCGCTGCCATAGCTGCGCAGCACGAGGTGGTCGCCCTCGGTCAGGCAATCGGCCCAGCCCCAGCCTTCGGCGCGCACCTCCTCGGCCAGGGCGAGCAGCTTCTCCATCGCCAGGATCTGCAAGAGGGTGGGATCGTCCAGGTAGACGCTCCTCGCATCGTCGTCATCGGCAAAGAGGTCACGCCGCACCCGACCGCCCCGGGCCTCGTAGGCTTCAATGCCAACGAACCGGGCCAATCGACTGTCCCCCGCGCAGGACTGTTCGGTGAGCAAGCGCCGGATCGTCCATGCATCGCGGTCGTAGGCCGGCAGGCCATCCCAGACGGCTTCCTGTGCCGCATGGTCCTCTGTCAGCGCGAGCGCCTGCAACTGGTCCGGCTCGATCTCGTCGGTGCGGTACATCGCGAGGAACCGGGGGGCAAGGCGGGCGAGCTTCAGGCGGCGCTCGACCGTCAGCACGCTCACCCCGAAGCGGCCCGCGACCTGTGCGACCGTGAGACCTTCCTCGACCAGTGTGCGGAAAGCCTCCATCTCGTCGGCGGGATGCATGGCTTCGCGGCCCGAGTTTTCGGCGAGCGACACCTCGGCGGCGCGGGCATCGTCGTAGAGCCTGCACTCCACGGGCTGCGAGGCGTTCCACCGGCCCTCGGCGACGAGCTGGTGCATGGCGCGCAACCGGCGGCCGCCGGCCACCACCGCGAAGCCCCCATCCGCCTGCGCGACCACCGCGAGGCGCTGCAGCAGCCCCTGCGACTCGATGAGAG
>NZ_JBFUCI010000071.1:0-19694 GCF_056405335.1 Variovorax sp. P1_H12_2 | reverse complement strand
CTACAGCAGGGCGTGCAGCAGCGCGAACTCGCGCGCGGTCAGGACCTCGCGCACGCCGTTGACGATCACGTCGCGCGTGGTCAGGTCGAGCTGGAGCGCCGCGGTGCCGATCACCGAGTGCGCCGCGCCGTCGCGGCGCCGCACCACGGCGCGCATGCGCGCCAGCAACTCGCGCAGCTCGAACGGCTTGAGCAGGTAGTCGTCGGCGCCGAGGTCGAGGGTCTGGATGCGGTCGTCGAGCCCGTCGCGCGCGGTGAGCACCAGCACCGGCGTGGCGTCGCCGCGCTTGCGCGCGCGGCGCAGGACTTCGGTGCCGTCTTCCTGGGGCAGACCGAGGTCGAGCAGCACGCAGGTGTAGCCGCCGTCGGCCAGGGCGCTGTGCGCCAGCACGCCGTCGCGCACCCAGTCGACCGACCATCCGGCGTTGTCGAGCGCATGCACGAGGCTGCGGCCGATCATTTCGTCGTCTTCCACGAGCAAGGCGCGCACAGGATCTCTCCTTGAGTCCGACACACAATCGCGGGTGAGGCTACGCCTGATTTCTTAGTCCCGCATGAGCGCGTCTTGCTGCACCGCAACAGAATTGGTCAGGTGGTCTTCAGTGAGCGCGCGCAGGATGACCGCTCCGTCACACATCGTTTCAGGAGCACCCCGAATGAATTCTGCCCTCAAGACATGGCTGGTCGCGGCCGGCCTTCTGGGCGCGCTCGGCGCCCAGGCCCAGCAGCTTCCGGCAAGCGCGCCGGCAGGAAGCACCGTCCAGTGCAAGGATGGGAGCTTTGCCTCGCCCGACACCAAGTCGGGCGCCTGCCGTGGTCACAAGGGCATCGAGACCTGGTACGGAAAGGCCGACGCCAAGGCGGCCGCAGCGCCCGCTGCGGCTGCGGCGCCGGCGGCCCAGACCCAGTCGGCGGCCGTCAACAAGACCGGCGTCGCCCCCAGCACCAGCGCAGCCACCAAGGCGCCCGCCAAGGCCGATCCTTCGACGATGGCCGCAGCGCCCGGTGGCGGCGCCGGCAAGGTCTGGGCCAACAGCGAGACCAAGGTCTACCACTGCATGGGCGACCGCTACTATGGCAAGACCAAGAAGGGCGAGTACCTGAGCGAAGCGGACGCCAAGGCCAAGGGGATGCACGCGTCGCACAACAAGGCATGTGGTTGAGCTCACCCCAAGTTGGCTCACTTCGTGTAGCCGCCCACCCCCTCGCCGGGGGCGATACCAGCGGCCCGGCAAAGCCGGTTCCGCGGTATTCCTGGTATTCCTGGAACTGGACGACGCGGCGGCCTAGAAGCGCTCGTTGAGCCCGAGGTAGCGCCACTGCCCGACCGGCAGGTTGCCCAGCACCACGTGGCCGATGCGGATGCGCTTCAGGCCCACGACCTTGAGCCCGACCTGCTCGCACATGCGGCGGATCTGGCGCTTCTTGCCTTCGGTCAGCACGAAGCGCAGCTGCTCGGGGTTCTGCCAGTCGACCTTGGCCGGCTTCAGTGGCTGGCCGTCCAGGCTCAGGCCGTGGCGCAGCCGGGCCAGTTCCTCGCGCGGAAAAGCGGCTTGCGAGTTCTGCGCCACCGGGCCGTAGGAGACCCGCACCAGGTATTCCTTCTCGATGCCCGAGTCCTCGCCGATCAGCTGACGCGCCACGCGGCCATCCTGCGTCAGCACCAGCAGGCCGACCGAGTCGATGTCGAGCCGGCCGGCGGGCGCCAGGCCGCGAAGCTGCGGCGGCGAGAAGCGGTTGCGGCTCGGGTCCTCGCGCCAGTGGGTGCGCGGGTTGATCAGCACGATCGCCGGCTCGTGGCCGTCCTCGGCCTGGCCGCTGACGTAGCCCATCGGCTTGTGCAGCAGGATCGTGACCTGCTGCTGTTGCTGGTTCTGCGCCTTCTTGTCGACTTCGATGCGGTCGGCGGGCAGCACCTTGACACCCATTTCGGCCACCTGGCCATTGACCTTGACCCAGCCCTGGGCGATCCAGTCGTCGGCCTCGCGGCGCGAACACAGGCCCAGCTCGGCCATGCGCTTGTTGAGACGGGAGGGTGCGGGGATATCGGGCATGGGGACGTCTGGCTGGGGTTCGGATCGCGCTTCCCGCGGAAACGGCAGGCTCGGCGGAGCATTCTCCGCCATTCGCGCGCTCCGGGCGGACCGGCGACAGCGCCCTCGGCGCCGTGCGTTTTTCACGCAAGCCGCGGCTGTTGCAATCGGGCGCGCCGCGGCGTGATTTCCTTGCTGTGCGGGCGCGCATCGGGTGCGTACAACCGGTCCCATGAACTGAGCAAGGGGCACGCCATGGACACCGATGCCATCGCACTGATCGTCGACGAACCGATCGCCGGCCATTTTTACTGGGTGCTGCAGAAGCAGGACGGCGGCGACTGCCGGCCGATCGACGCCGCCGAGGGCCCGATGCCCACCTACGGCGCGGCCATGATGGCCGGGATCGCGGCGCTGCAGCGGCGCGCCGATGCGCGCGGGCCCGACGCGCGCGACATCCCGATCGTCACCGCCTACGTGGACCCGCGAGAGGATTTCGGGCCGCCCGCGATCCACTGACGCGGCTCGAACTCTCGGTTCGAGACGGCGGGCATCTCCAATCGCGAGCCCTGGGCACCTCTCGTTGGGGCACACTCCCGGCGCATGTGCGCCGCACCGCGGTGCCCGAACGACGAGACTCCCCGATGATCCGAAAGCTGCTCACCATCGCCGCCCTGGCGCTGGCATTCACCGCCGCGCAGGCCCAGCCCTACCCCGCCAAGCCGATCCGCCTGATCGTGCCCTTCCCGCCCGGAGGCGGCACCGACATCCTGTCGCGGCTGGTCGCCAACAAGCTCACGGAGACCAGCAAGTGGACCGTGGTGCCCGACAACCGCGCCGGTGCCGGCGGCACCATCGGCATTGCCGAGGCGGTGCGTGCGGCGCCCACCGGCTACGACATGGTGATGGGCCAGAAGGACAACATGGTGGTCGCGCCCTGGCTCTACAAGAACCTCAGCTACGACCCGACCAAGGACCTGACGGCCGTGGCGCACGTGGCCTACACGCCGGTGGTGATCGTCACCCGCAGCGAGTCGAAGTTCAAGACGCTGGCCGACGTCGTCGCCGCCGCGCGCGCGGCACCCGACTCGATCACCTACGGCTCGCCCGGCAACGGCACCACCATCCACCTGGCCGGCGAGATCTTCAAGACCGCCGCCGGCATCAAGATGCGCCACGTGCCCTACAAGGGCTCCAACGCCGCGATGATGGACGTGCTGGCCGGCAACGTCGACCTGATGGTGTCGTCGCTGCCTTCGGCCATGGGGCAGATCAAGTCGGGCAAGCTGCGGCCGCTGGCCGTGACCTCGGCGCGCCGCAGCAGCTCGCTGCCCGAGGTGCCCACGGTGGCCGAGCTGGGCTACAAGGACTTCGACGTCAGCACCTGGTATGGCCTCTTCATGCCCGCGGGCACGCCGAAGGACATCGTCGCCACCGTCAACGCCGAGGTCAACAAGCTGCTCGCGACCCCCGAAATGAAGGCCGCGATCGTGGCCCAGGGCGCCGAGCCGCAGGCGATGACACCGGAACAGCTCGAAGCCCTGCTCAAGAACGACTACCAGAAGTGGCGCGGCATCGTGCAGGCCTCTGGAGCAGTGATCGAGTAAACCCCCAGGTTGGCTCACTGCGTGTAGCCGCCCACCCCCTTGCAGGGGGCAACACCAGCGGCCCGGCGAAGCCGGTTCCGCGGTGGCACTCTTGCTCGCCCCCAGGTTGGGCTCACTGCGTGTAGCCCGCCCACCCCCTGCCGGGGGCAACACCAGCGGCCCGGCGAAGCCGGTTCCGCGGTGTTTCACCAACAGGCCTGGCTGCGCCGGCCGGGTGCGGTCAGTCTCGGATATCGGCCACTGGATTGCTGCCGAAATCGGGGCGCTCCAGGTACTTGAGGATCTTGGCGGCGGCTGATGCGGGCGTGTCCAGCAGGCCATCGGCCTTGAGCTTCTCGAAGCGCACGCGGTCCGGGAACATGTCGGCCTCGCTCCCGCGCAGGGCGACCTGCATGTCGGTGTCGATGATGCCGGGCGCCAGCGACACGATGCGCGCGCCGCGGGTCGCCGCCTTCTCTTCGAGCGCCACGGCGCGCGAGAAGTGGTCCATGCCGGCCTTGGCCGCGCAATAGGGCGCCTGGCTGCCCATCGCGTTGCGGCCCAGGCCGGACGAGATATTGAGCACCTTGCGGTCGGCGCGCCAGGTCTTGGTCGCGCCAAGGAAAGCGGACGCCAGCAGCATGGGCGCCTCCAGCCCGACGCGCAGCGCCTGCGCGAGCTCGCCCGCCACCGCCTCCGACAGCGGGCGCGGGCGGCCGACCGTGCCGGCGTTGTTGATCAGGGTGGCGCTGTCGAAGGCGCCTGCCTCGAGGCCTTGCAGCCAGGCGGCCAGCCGCGCCGCGGCCGGCACCGGATCGGAGAGGTCCAGTTGCCACTGTTCGAGTTCGGCGCCGGCTTCGCGGGCGCGGGCGGCGAGCTGCTCGTCGCTCCGGCGGGAAATGCACAGCAGGCGCTGGCCCGGTTGCAGCAACTGCTCGGCCATGGCGCGGCCCAGACCGCGGGAAGCGCCGGTGATGATGGTGAGGCGGGATGAAGTCATGGTGGTTTCGTGGATTTTCGTGAGCTAAGGCGCGCCGGCGGCTGTTGCGCCCTTCCCGGCCCTTCCAATGGTATCGGCGGCTGACTAGAATCGGCCCGCCTCCACACCCTCCCGGTCATGCCCACCTACTACCAAGCGGCAAGCGAGCCGAGCCACTTCGCCAAGCGCTTCGGTCTCGCCTGCAGTCCGGAGGCCTCGCTGATCCGCCCGGGCCAGCAGGGTTGGTTCGTGCGGCGCCCTCGCGCCGACGGCACGGCAAAGCACCCCTTGGCCCGCTGCGAGATCGCCCCCGGGCGCTGGGGCCTGATCCCCCTGTTCAGCAAGGACGGCCAGGATCTCCACACCCACGAGGCGCGCAGCGAGACCGCCTTCGCCGAGCGCAATTTCTACCAGCCCTGGAAGCGCGGCCATCGCTGCGTGATCCTCGCCGATGCCGTGTTTCAGTCCGGCGACAGCGACGACTCGACCGTGCGCGTGTCGCGCATCGACGGCCAGCCGCTCGCACTGGCCGGCCTCTGGAACGGCTGGCGCTCGCCGGCCGGCGAGTGCGTCGAGAGCTTCGCGCTCCTGACCTTCGGCTTGCCGGACCATCCGCAACAGCAGCGCCGCACCGCCATCCTGCGGGATGCCTGGATCGACGACTGGCTGCATTGCCCGGTGGAGGAAACCACGGCCTACCTGCGCCCCTACATCGACGAGAAGCTGGCGCGGGACACGCTGCCGGTCGACGTCGCGAGCTAGTCCGCCAAGCGCAGCGCCTCGATCAGTCCGGCGATGTTGCCGACCTCGAGCTTCTCGTAGATCGCCTGGATCTGGTTGCGCACGGTGGCCGGCGAACGGGTCAGCGTCTGCGCGATCTCCTTGTGGGTGTCGCCCTTGGCAATCAGCTTGGCGATGGTGAACTCGCGTGCGGTCARGCCGTCGGCGCGGCAGCGCGGCCGGGCCTTGAGGAACAGCAGCTGCTGTTCGATGCGCGCGTCCACCACCAGCGCACGGCCGCGAAAGCGCTCACCGTTCTGCTGGAAATGGGCCGACAGCTCGGCCGGCAGCCGGCGCTCCTGCCAATCGTCCCATTCCTCGCCCGCGAGCGCCGCGAAGCGCGCATCGGCGTGGTAGACGACGCCGCGCAGATCGGCGATCGCGCTGCCGCGGGCCACTGCGCCCGGCTCCACCGGACTGAGGCGCTCCAGGTGCATCTTGCGGTTGATCGCCAGCGCCTCCATCACGTGCGGCGCCAGCAGTTCGAGCCGGGCGATCTCCTCGGGCGTGTAGCCGGCATCGCGGTTGGCCCGATAGAGCAGGATCCAGTGGGCGAATCGGGTCGACGGGTCGATGACCGTGGTGGCCAGCATGTTCTCGATCTCGAATCGCCGCATGACGTCGCGGATCTCGCGCTGGCCAGGCTCGCAGAACCAGCGATCGAGGCTGAAGCCGCGCGTCGCCCGCGGCTGGGCGAACATGCCCGCGACCGCCGTGTCCAGGTGCTTCACCGGCTCGTAGGCCGTCAGCATGTCGGGCGATTTGTTGTGCAGGTGCACGGTGTGGATATCGGGTCCGTCCTGCGAGGGGGCCGCAGTGCCCCATAGCGAGGAGTCGAAAGGCAGCACCCCCTTGACGAGATCGAGCGCCGCATCCTGGAAGTCGGCGATCGGCAGCTCCTGGGCCATGCGGTAGAGCCGCAGGAGCAATTGGCTGTAGCGCTGCAATTCGTCAAGTGTTGCCATCTGTGCGTGTTGTTGTGGTTGGAAATATCGCGGGTGGATTGTCCATGCCGGCCGGCAGGCACGCTCGGGCGGGGCTACGGCACGCCCATCCCTGCGGTCCCGCTCGCGCGCAGCGCCGCCAGGTCGAGCACGCGCAGCCCGCCATACTCGACCCGGATGGCGCCCTGCGCCTGCAGCGTGCGCAAGGCCTCGTTGACCCGCTGGCGCGACAGCCCGATCAGGTAGGCCAGCTCCTGCTGCGTGATGCGCAGCAGCTCGCCCACGCCGGGAAACAGCACCGGGTTGAACAGCGCCGCGAGATTGCGCGCCACGCGCGCGTCGGGGTCGTTGAGGCGATCGGTCTCGCGCGCCGCGATGAACTGGGCCAGCCGCTCGTTGAGCTGGTTCATCACGAAGCGGTTGAAGCCGATCGAGTGGTCGAGCAGCCAGTGGAAATCGTCGATCGGCAAGCCCGCCACCACGCTGTGCCGCAGCGCCTGGACGTTGTAGCGGTAGGGCTCGCGCTTGAGCACCGTGCCCTCGCCGAACCAGCCGCCCGGCGGCAGGCCGCTGTACGTCATCGAGGTGCCGTCGGCGTTGTCGTTGCTCATCTTGAGCAGGCCCGCGACGACGCCGAACCAGTAGGTCGGCGGCCGGCCGATGCGGCAGACGAGATCGCCCGGCTCGGCATCGCTGACCACCACGGCCGCCTCGGCGCGGCGGCGCTCGGCGGGCGTGAGCGCGTTCATCCAGGGGATGTTGTCGAGCTCGCCGCCGCTGGCCGGACGCACCCGGTCACGGATCGAGGAAGTGCCGCTGTCAGTGCCGACATGCATCGGGAAACTCCGGAGAGTGTTGTCCCTAGGATTGTCGTTGAAACGACAAGCTGGCGTCAAAGTTGGTCCTAAAGTCCGCCCATCGTGCAGACCACCGCCACCACTTTTCCTCGCCTTCTGCTGAGCCATGCCGCGCAGCAGCCCAACGCACCCGCCGTGCGCGAGAAGGATCTCGGCATCTGGCAGACCTGGAGTTGGGGGGCCGCGGCGCGCGAGGTGCGCGAGCTGGCCTGCGGCCTCGCCAGCCTGGGCTTCAAGGCCGGCGACAACCTCGCGATCATCGGCGCCAACCGGCCGCATCTCTACCTCGCGGTGGTCGCGGCGCAGTGCCTGCGCGGCGTGCCGGTGCCGCTCTACCAGGACGCGGTGGCGGCCGAGATGGTCTTCATGCTGCAGGACGCCGCGGTCGAGTTCGTGATCGCCGAGGACCAGGAGCAGGTCGACAAGCTGCTCGAGTGCCGCGAAGCCGCGCCGGCGATCCGCCACATCGTCTATGACGATCCGCGCGGCCTGCGCCACTACAACCAGCCGGGCGTCCTGGGCTACGCGCAGCTGTGCGAACTGGGCCGGGCCTGGGACGCGGCGCATCCGGGCTTCTTCGAGCAGAGCGTGGCGAGCGGCGAGCCCGGCGACGTTGCCGTGATCCTCTACACCTCGGGCACCACCGGGCGGCCCAAGGGCGTGTGCCAGACCCATGCGAGCTTCATCGCGGCGGGGCGTGGCGGCGTCGAGACCGACAAGCTGGGCCCCGGCGACAACATCATGAGCTACCTGCCGATGGCCTGGGTCGGCGACCACCTGTTCTCGGTGGCGCAATGGCTGGTGGGCGGCTTCACCCTCAACTGTCCCGAGTCGGCCGAGACCGTGATGAACGACATGCGCGAGATCGGGCCGAGCTACTACTTCGGCCCGCCGCGCACCTTCGAGGGCCTGCTGACGGCCGTGTCGATCCGCATGGAGGACGCCGCCGCGCCCAAGCGCTGGCTGTACGCGAAATTCATGGCACTGGCGCGGCGCGTGGGCGCCGACATCCTCAACGGCGCGCCGGTCGGCTTCGGCGACCGCGTGCTGTACGGTCTCGGCAACCTGATGGTCTACGGGCCGCTGCGCAACGTGCTGGGCATGAGCCGCATTCGCGTGGCCTACACCGCGGGCGCGGCGATCGGCCCCGACCTGTTCCGCTTCTATCGCTCGATCGGCGTCAACCTGAAGCAGTTCTACGGCCAGACCGAAACCTGCGCCTACGTCTGCCTGCAGCAGGACGGCAAGGTCAAGCTGCAGACCGTGGGCAGCGCGGCGCCCGGCATCGAGCTGCGGATCGCCGACGACGGCGAGGTGCTGGTGCGCGGCGTGTCGGTGCTGAAGGAATACTACAAGCGGCCCGACGCGACCGCCGAGGTGCTCGATGCCGACGGCTACTTCCACACCGGCGACGCCGGCGTGCTCGATGCCGAAGGGCACCTGCGCATCATCGACCGGGCCAAGGACGTGGGCCGGATGCGCGGCGGCGCGATGTTCGCGCCCAACTACATCGAGAACAAGCTCAAGTTCTTCCCGCAGATCAAGGAAGCGGTGTGCTTCGGCGACCAGCGCCAGGAAGTCTGCGCCTTCATCAACATCGACTTCGAGGCGGTGGGCAACTGGGCCGAGCGGCGCGGACTGGCCTACGGCGGCTACGTCGACCTCGCGGGCAAGCCCGAGGTGCTGACGCTGGTGGCCGAGTGCATCGCCCAGGTCAACGCCGACCTGGCGAGCGAGGAAGGCATGGACGACACGCAGATCGCGCGCTTCCTGGTGCTGCACAAGGAACTCGACCCGGACGACGACGAACTCACGCGCACACRCAAGGTGCGGCGCGGCTTCATCGCCGACAAGTATGCGGTGCTGGTCGAGGCGCTGTATGCCGGCAAGACGGAGCAGTTCATCCAGACGCAGGTCAAATTCGAGGACGGCCGCACCGGCGCGGTCAGCGCGACCTTGAAGATCGTCGAGGCCAAGCGCTTCCCCCCCATGAAGGCAGCGGCATGAGCAGCAGGAAAGTCGGCGAGGTCATCCTCGACGTGCAGAACATTTCCCTGAGCTTCGGCGGCGTGAAGGCGCTGACCGACATCAGCTTCGACGTCCGCGAGCACGAGGTGCGCGCGATCATCGGGCCCAACGGCGCCGGCAAGAGCTCGATGCTCAACTGCATCAACGGCGTCTACCAGCCGCAGCAGGGCCAGATCACTTTCCGCGGCCAGCACTTCAAGCACATGAACTCGCGCCAGGTGGCCGAGATGGGCGTGGCGCGCACCTTCCAGAATCTGGCGCTGTTCAAGGGCATGAGCGTGCTCGACAACATCATGACCGGGCGCAACCTCAAGATGAAGAGCGGACTGCTGGCCCAGGCGCTGCGCTGGGGGCCGGCTCAGCGCGAGGAGATCGCGCAGCGCGAGTTCGTCGAACGCATCATCGACTTCCTCGAGATCCAGCTGCATCGCAAGACGCCCGTGGGCCGCCTTCCCTACGGCCTGCAGAAGCGCGTCGACCTCGGCCGCGCGCTGGCGATGGAGCCGCAGGTGCTGCTGCTCGACGAGCCGATGGCCGGCATGAACGTGGAGGAAAAGCAGGACATGAGCCGCTTCATCCTCGACGTCAACGACGAGTTCGGCACCACCATCGTGCTGATCGAGCACGACATGGGCGTGGTGATGGACATCTCGGACCGCGTGGTGGTGCTGGACTACGGCAAGAAGATCGGCGACGGCACGCCCGACGAGGTTCGCAACAACGAGGACGTGATCCGAGCCTATCTCGGGACGGAACACTGATGGGCTTTTTTCTCGAAACACTGTTCGGCGGCCTGATGGCCGGCATGCTCTACGCCCTGGTGGCGATCGGCTTCGTGCTGATCTTCAAGGCCTCGGGCGTCTTCAACTTCGCGCAGGGCGCGATGGTGCTGTTCGCGGCGCTCACGATGGCGCGCTTCGCCGAATGGATCCCGCGCTGGACCGGCCTCGAGAACATGCTGCTGGTCAATCTTCTGGCGGCCTGCGTGGCGGCCGCGGCGATGGTCGTCGTGGCCTGGCTGGTCGAGCGGCTGGTGCTGCGCCACCTGGTGAACCAGGAAGGCATCACGCTGCTGATGGCGACGCTGGGCATCAGCTACTTCCTCGACGGCGCCGGCCAGTTGCTGTTCGGCAGCAGCACCTACAAGATCGACGTCGGCATGCCGAAGGACCCGATGATCGTGCTCGAAAACACCTTCCAGGGCGGCCTGCTGCTGAGCAAGGAAGACCTCTACGCCGCGGGCATGGCGGCGGTGCTGGTGGTGCTGCTGTCGCTGYTCTTCCAGAAGACCAAGACCRGCCGGGCCCTGCGCGCAGTGGCCGACGACCACCAGGCCGCGCAGTCGATCGGCATTCCGCTGTCGCGCATCTGGGTGATCGTGTGGTCGGTCGGCGGCCTGGTCGCGCTGGTGGCCGGGATCATCTGGGGCTCCAAGCTCGGCGTGCAGTATTCGATCTCGCTGGTGGCGCTCAAGGCCTTCCCGGTGGTGATCCTCGGCGGCYTGACCTCGGTGCCGGGCGCCATTCTCGGCGGGCTGATCATCGGCGTCGGCGAGAAGCTGTCCGAGATCTACATCGGGCCGATGGTCGGCGGCGGGATCGAGAACTGGTTCGCCTACGTGCTGGCATTGGCTTTCCTGCTGGTCCGCCCGCAGGGTTTGTTCGGCGACAAGATCATCGACCGCGTCTAGGGCTTCAAGAACATGTTCTATCGCGAAAACGGTCAGTTCAAGACCAGCTACCAAAGCGACCTGCAGATCTTCCCGGTCGCGCAGGACCGCATCGCGCTCGCGCTGTTTGCGCTGGTGGCTTTCGTCGCCGTGCCGATGCTGGCCAGCGACTACCTGTTCCGGGCCGTGCTGGTGCCCTTCCTGATCCTGTCGCTGGCGGCCATCGGGCTCAACGTGCTGGTCGGCTACTGCGGACAGATCTCGCTCGGCACCGGGGCCTTCATGGCGGTCGGAGCCTATGCGGCCTACAACCTGAACGTGCGCATCGAGGGCATGCCCCTGCTGCTGTCGCTGATCGGCGGCGGGCTCTGCGCGATGGTCTTCGGCATCCTGTTCGGCATTCCGAGCCTGCGCATCCGAGGGCTCTATCTGGCAGTGGCGACGCTGGCGGCGCAGTTCTTCGTCGACTGGTTCACCAACCGCGTGGCCTGGGTCACGAACGGCTCCTCTTCGGGCTCCGTCAGCATCTCGGCCCTGAGCCTGTTCGGCCTTCCGCTCGACACGCCGGCGCGCAAGTACCTGCTGTGCCTCTCGCTGCTGGTGCTGCTCGGCCTGATGGCCAAGAACCTGGTGCGCGGCGCCATCGGCCGCGAATGGATGGCGATGCGCGACATGGACGTGGCGGCCGCGGTGATCGGCATCCGCCCGGTCTACGCCAAGCTCAGCGCCTTCGCGGTGAGCTCCTTCATCGTCGGCGTCGCCGGCGCGCTGTGGGGATTCGTGCACCTGGGGTCCTGGGAGCCGGCGGCCTTCGGCATCGACAAGTCCTTCCAGCTGCTGTTCATGGTGATCATCGGCGGGCTCGGATCGATCGTCGGCGCGGTGTTCGGCGCCGCCTTCATCGTGCTCCTGCCGCTGTTTCTGAACCTGGTGCCGCACTGGCTCGGCCTGTCGATCTCGACCGGCACCGCCTCCTTTCTCGAACACATGATCTTCGGCGCGCTGATCGTCTTCTTCCTGATCGTCGAGCCGCATGGCCTGGCGCAGCTGTGGTCCACCGCACGGCAGAAGCTGCGCCTGTGGCCCTTCCCCCATTGACCGCATCGATTCCGCACCCCGTCCATTCAACAACAGGAGACAACGCATGAAGTTCCAGTCCATTGCCCTCGCGGCGGCCATCGCGGCTGCCGGGCTGTCGTCCGCGATGCTGCCGACGCCCGCCCAGGCCCAGGCGGCGGGCGAGCAGTTCATTCCGCTCTTGGTCTACCGCACCGGCCAGTTCGCGCCGCTGGGCATCCCCTGGGCCGACGGCAAGCAGGACTACCTGAAGCTGGTGAATGCGCGCGACGGCGGCGTCAACGGCGTCAAGCTGGCGTACGAGGAATGCGAGACCGCCTACGACGCCGCCAAGGGCGTCGAATGCTACGACCGGCTGAAGGCCAAGGGCACCGGCGCCTCGGGCTTCGACCCCCAATCGACCGGCATCACCTTCGCGGTCACCGACAAGGCCTTCAACGACAAGGTCTCGATCGAGACCATGGGCTACGGGCTCTCGCAGTCGGTCGACGGCACGGTGTTCGAATGGAACTTCCCGCTGCTGGGCACCTACTGGACCGCCACCGACGTGATCCTGCAGGACATCGCCAAGAAGGAGAAGGGCACCCTCAAGGGCAAGAAGATCGCGCTGGTCTACCACGACTCGCCGTACGGCAAGGAGCCGATCCTGCTGCTGCAGAAGCTGGCGGCGCAGGACGGCTTCGAGCTGGCGTTGTTCCCGGTCACGCCGCCCGGCGTCGAGCAGAAGTCGACCTGGCTGCAGATCCGCCAGCAAAAGCCCGACTACGTGCTGTTCTGGAGCGCGGGCGTGATGACGCCGGCCGGCATCCGCGAGGCCCAGGCCAGCGGCTTCCCGCGCGAGAAGATGTACTCGGTCTGGTGGGCCGGCTCCGACCATGACGTGAAGGACATCGGCGCGGGCGCCAAGGGCTACAACACGGTGACGATCCACAACAGCGCGTCGCGCGACAAGGTGCACGACGACCTGAAGAAGTTCGTCTACGACAAGGGCCAGGGCTCGGCGCCGAGCACCAGCGAGATCGGCGTGATGGCGCACACCCGGGGCATGATGATCGCGATGCTGCAGGTCGAGGCGATCCGCGCCGCGCAGGAGAAATTCGGCAAGGGCAAGGCGCTGACGTCCGAGCAGGTGCGCTGGGGCTACGAGAACCTCGACCTCACGGCCGACAAGCTCAAGGCGCTCGGCTTCGGCGAGATCATGCGGCCGGTCAAGACCTCCTGCAGCAACCACATGGGCACCGACTGGGCCCGCGTCGCGCAATGGGACGGATCGAAGTGGGCGGTGCAGCCCGACTGGTACCAGGCACGCAAGGCCAACCTCGACCCGCTGGTGGCGGAGTACTCGGCCAAGTACGCCAAAGACAAGAACATCAAGCCGCGTTCCTGTTCATGACCACCCCCGTTGCTTGCTCACTTCGTGTAGGCGCCTCCCCCCTCGAGGGGGCAACACCAGCGGCCCGGCAAAGCCGGTTCCGCGGTGTTCCCCGAACGGGCATCGCTTCGCTTGCCGTCCTCAAGCCTTCATGATCTCCGGACCACGTCATCCATGACCAGCGTCACCGCATCCACCCCTTCCGCAGCGCCGCCGCTGCTGGACGTCAATGGCATCGAGGTCATCTACAACCATGTGATCCTGGTGCTCAAGGGCGTCTCGCTCACGGTCCCCGAGGGCGGCATCGTCGCGCTGCTGGGCGGCAACGGCGCCGGCAAGACGACCACGCTGCGCGCCGTATCGAATCTGCTGGCGGGCGAACGCGGTGCGGTGACCAAGGGCACGATCCAGCTGCGCGGCGAGCGCATCGAGGCGCTCTCGCCCGCGGAGCTGGTGAAGCGCGGCCTGGTCCAGGTGATGGAGGGGCGCCACTGCTTCGCCCACCTGACGATCGAGGACAACCTGATGACCGGCGCCTACACGCGCAGCGACGGCAAGGCCGCGATCGCGCAGACGCTGGAAAAGGTCTACGCCTACTTTCCGCGCCTGAAGACGCGGCGCACCTCGCAGGCGGCCTACACCTCGGGCGGCGAGCAGCAGATGTGCGCCATCGGCCGCGCGCTGATGGCGAACCCGAACATGGTGCTGCTCGACGAGCCCTCCATGGGGCTGGCGCCGCAGATCGTCGACGAGGTGTTCGGCATCGTGAAGGACCTGAACGAGAAGGAAGGCGTGACTTTCCTGCTGGCCGAGCAGAACACCAACATGGCGCTGCGCTATGCCGACTACGGCTACATCCTGGAGAACGGCCGCATCGTGATGGACGGTGAGGCGAAGAGCCTGCGCGAGAACGAGGACGTCAAGGAGTTCTACCTCGGCGTCGGCGGCGCGGACCGCAAGAGCTTCCGCGACGTGAAGAGCTACAAGCGCAGAAAGCGGTGGCTGGCATGAATGTGGCTCGCCACGAATGGGGCAGTGACTTGTTGGATGGGAGCCAACGGCGATGACCGACTACTACGACGCGCTCGAAGCGCGCGACCCCGAGGAGCGCGAGCGCGACCTGCTCTCGGCGCTGCCGAAGCAGATCCTTCAGGCACAGACGGCGACCGCGGCCTTCGCGAAGATCCTCGACGGCGTGAAGCCGGCCGAGATCACGAGCCGTGCGGCGCTGGCGAAGCTGCCGGTGACGCGCAAGTCCGAACTGCTGGCACTGCAGAAGGAGCGCCGCGCGAGCGACCCCTTCGGCGGCTTCTCGGCGATCCGCTTCGGGTCGCGCATGACGCGCGTGTTCGCGAGCCCCGGCACGATCTATGAACCCGAGGGCGAGGCGAGAGACTACTGGCGTACCGCGCGCGCGCTGTACGCGGCGGGCTTCCGCGGCGGCGAGTTGGTGCACAACAGCTTCAGCTACCACATGACCCCCGCCGGCTCGATCATGGAAAGCGGCGCGCACGCGCTCGGCTGCACCGTGTTCGCGGGCGGCACCGGGCAGACCGAGCAGCAGGTGGAGGCGATCGCCGAACTGCGGCCCGCGGGCTACATCGGCACGCCGAGCTTCCTGAAGATCCTGATCGAGAAAGCGGCCGAGAAGAACCTCGCCCTGCCCTCGCTCACCAAGGCGCTGGTGTCGGGCGAGGCCTTCCCGCCCAGCCTGCGCGACTGGATCGCCGAGCGGGGCGTGGCCGGYATGCAGTGCTACGCAAGCGCCGACCTGGGCCTCATCGCCTACGAGACCAGCGCCCGCGAAGGCCTGGTGCTCGACGAAGGCGTGGTCGTCGAGATCGTGCGGCCGGGCACCGGCGATCCGGTGCCGCAAGGAGAGGTCGGCGAAATCGTCGTCACCACCCTGAATCCCGACTACCCGCTGATCCGCTTCGGCACCGGCGATCTGTCCGCCGTGCTGCCCGGGCACTGCCCCACGGGCCGCACCAACGCACGCATCAAGGGCTGGCTCGGTCGGGCCGACCAGACCACCAAGGTGCGCGGCATGTTCGTTCATCCCGCCCAGGTGGCCGAGATCGCACGACGCTTTCCCGAAGTGCAGCGGGCGCGGCTGGTGGTCGAGGGCGAGATGGCCGACGACCGCATGACGCTGAAGGTCGAGTGCCCTGCGGCCCCCGAAGGCCTGGCCGGGCGCATCGCCGAGGCGATCCGCGACGTCACCAAGCTGCGCGGCACCGTCGAGTTCGTGGCGCCCGGCAGCCTGCCGAACGACGGCAAGGTGATCGAAGACGCGCGCAGCTACCAATAAGAGGGCAAAGGTGGCAAGCTGCCAGCAGGAGCACCGATATGACCATCCATGACCTGTACCAGCAGAAACTGGCGCCCGCCGCCGAGGCGATCCGCCACGTGCGCGACGGCGACCTGATCATCGTCCCCACCGGGGTCGGCGAGCCGCCCGCGCTGCTCACCGCCCTGTCCGAGCAGCGGCTCGACTTCCAGGACGTCAAGGTGGCGCAGATCCTCGCGATGCGCAAGTACGCCTACATCGACCCGACCACCACGCAGCACGTCCGCCACGTCGCGCTGTTCTTCGGCGGCGCGACCCGCGCGGGCGGGCAGGAAGGCTGGATCGACTTCATTCCGAACTACTTCTCGGAGATCCCGGCGCAGATCGAGCGCGGCCAGATTCCCGCCGACGTGGTCTTCAGCATGGCCTCGCCGATGGACGCCCATGGCTACTTCGCGCTCAGCCTGGGGGCCGACTACACCATGGCGGCCGTCGCCCGGGCACGCGCGGTGGTGCTCGAGGTGAATCCCAACGTGCCCTTCACGTACGGCAACTGCCACGTCCACATCTCGCAGGTCGCGGCGCTGGTCGAAAGCAGCGACCCCGTGCTCGAGGTCGGACTGCCGACGATCGGCCCCGTGCAGCAAGCCATCGGCAAGCATGTCGCCGACCTGATCGACGACGGCTCGACGTTGCAGATCGGCTACGGCGGCATCCCCGACGCCGTGGTCATGCAACTCACGGAAAAGCGCGACCTCGGCATCCACACCGAGATGCTCGGCGACGGCATCCTGAAGCTGATCGAATCGGGCGCCGTCACCAACCGCCGCAAGAACTACCTGCCCGGCAAGACGGTGGCCACCTTCGCGCTCGGTTCGAACAAGCTGTACCGTTTCATGGACCGCAATCCGGGGGTGGAGATCCACCCGGTCGACTTCACCAACGACCCGTCGCAGGCGGGCCGCAACGACAAGCTGATCGCCATCAACGCCACGCTGCAGATCGACCTGCTGGGGCAGTGCGGCTCGGAAAGCCTGGGCCATGCGCCCTTCTCCGGCACCGGCGGCCAGTCCGACTTCGTTCGCGCCGCCAACCGTTCGCGCGGCGGCAAGGCCTTCATCGTGCTGCCCTCGACCGCCAAGGGCGACACCGTCTCGCGGATCGTCCCCTCGCTCTCGCCCGGCACCCATGTCAGCACGAGCAAGAACGACATCAACTACGTCGTCACGGAATACGGCATCGCCCAGCTGCGCGGCAAGTCGGCCAAGCAGCGGGCGCAGGAACTGATCGCGATCGCCCATCCGGACTTCCGCGCCGAACTGACCGAACAGGCCAGGCGTTCGAAGCTGCTTTGAGGCTCGGGACCACGCGGAGGCCGTGGCCCCGGCGCAGGTTCAGCGACGATCGCCGGAGATGTAGTGCTGCAGCTGCTCGATGATGAAGGTCTGCTCTGAAATGATGCTCTTGACCAGATCCCCGATCGAGATCAGTCCGACCAGCTTGCCGTTGTCGATGACCGGCAGGTGGCGGATGCGGCTCTGGGTCATCAGCGCCATGCAGTCCTCCGTGGTCTGGTCCGGCCGCACGTAGATCACGGCCGGCGTCATGACATCGCGCAACGGCGTGTCCCTGGACGAACGGGCCAGCAGCACGACCTTGCGCGCGTAGTCGCGCTCGGTCACCATGCCGACGATCCGCTCGCCCTCCATCACGAGAAGCGCGCCGACGTTCTTCTCCGCCATCAACGCGACCGCTTCGAACACAGTTGCCGAAGGCGCGATCGAATACACGGTCGCATCGCCCTTGGACATGAGAATTTCCGCCACAGTTTTCATGTGTGTATTCTGCGCGGGCCGGGCAGCCGCCACAAGCCGGCGCGAGATACCCGCGCCGGCCGCAACAACATCGAAACACCCTCAGGCCGGGCCGGGAAGGCGCCCGACCCCCTCGACCAGCAGCGGCAGAATTTCTTCCGCCTTGCCGTGCAGCACCGCGGTCGCCGAATGGTCGAGCGCCAGCGGCTCGGCGTTGAGCGTGATGAGCTGGCCGCCGTTCACCAGCGCCTGCTGCGGAAGATCCGCGGCGGGGTAGACCACCGCCGTGCTGCCGACCAGCAGGAAGACGTCCGATTCCTGCGCGGCGATCTGGGCGTCGAGCAGCACTCCCTTGTTCAGCATCTCGCCGAACATCACCACGTCCGGACGCGCGCGCCGGCCGCAGCGGATGCAGCGTTGGAAGAGCCAGGGGCCGCGACGGTTGCCGCAGTGGTCGCAGCGCCAGCGCCGAAGCGAGCCGTGCAACTCGAGCACGTCGGCGGCGCCTGCGCGGGTCAGGAGGCCGTCCACGTTCTGGGTCACGAGCCGGGTCGAGGGCCGCAGCCGCTGCAGCTGCGCCAGCGCGAGATGCCCGGGATTGGGCCGTGCCTCCTCGACCGCAAGAAGGCGCTGGGCCCAGAAGCGGGTGAAGCCCGCGGGGTCCCGCTCCAGATCCTCCGCATGGGAGAAGCGCACCGCCTCCTGGCTCATCCAGAGGCCGTCGGCATCGCGGTAGGTCGGAATGCCGGAGGCCTTGGACAGGCCGGCCCCCGAGAAAACCACGATGCGCCGGGCCGAACGCAGCAGTTCGCCGGCGAGCTCGAGCGCGATGCCTTCAGTCATTCGAGCCGCGGTCCATCTACTTGTCGAGCCCCGCCAGGCAGACGTACTTGATCTCGAGGAAGTCGTCGAGGCCGTACTTCGAGCCCTCGCGGCCCAGGCCCGATTGCTTGACCCCGCCGAAGGGCGCCTCGGCGGTCGAGATCAGGCCGGTGTTGACGCCGACGATGCCGCATTCGAGCGCCTCGGCGACGCGCATGATGCGGCCGATGTCTCGGCTGTAGAAGTAGGAGGCGAGCCCGAATTCGGTGGCGTTGGCCAGCGCGATCGCCTCGTCCTCGGTGTCGAAGGCGAAGACCGGCGCCAGCGGTCCGAAGGTCTCCTCGCGCGCCACCAGCATGTCGGCGGTGGCGCCGCCGATCACGGTCGGCTGGTAGAAGCGGCCGCCCAGCGCATGGCGCTTGCCGCCGGCCAGCACCTGGCCGCCCTTGGCGAGCGCGTCGGCCACGTGCTCCTCGATCTTGGCTACCGCCTTGTCGTCGATCAGCGGCCCCTGCGTGACGCCCGGCTCGGTGCCGTCGCCGACCTTGAGTGCGTTCACCTTGGCAACCAGCTTCCGCGTGAAGGTCTCCAGCACGCCGCGCTGCACGTAGATGCGGTTGGCGCAGACGCAGGTCTGGCCGGTGTTGCGGTACTTGGAGACCATCGCGCCCTCGACCGCGGCGTCGACGTCGGCATCGTCGAAGACGATGAAGGGCGCATTGCCGCCGAGCTCCAGCGAGAGCTTCTTGATCGTGTCGGCCGACTGCTTCATCAGCGTGCGGCCGACCTCGGTCGAGCCGGTGAACGTGAGCTTGCGCACGATCGGGCTGCGCGTCATCTCGCCGCCGATCTTCGAGGCCGAGCCGGTCAGCACCGACAACAGCCCCTTGGGCACGCCCGCGCGGTCGGCCAGGTCGGCGAAGGCCAGCGCCGAGAACGGCGTCTGGGTCGCCGGCTTGACCACCATCGCGCAACCGGCGGCCAGCGCCGGGCCGGCCTTGCGCGTCAGCATCGCGGTCGGGAAGTTCCAGGGCGTGATCGCCGCCGTGACCCCGACCGGCTGCTTGAGCGCCAGGATGCGGCGGTCGGACTGCGGCGCGGGGATGGTGTCGCCGTACACCCGGCGCGCCTCCTCGGCGAACCATTCGATGAACGACGCCGCGTAGGCGATCTCGCCCTTGCTCTCGGCCAGCGGCTTGCCCTGCTCGGTGGTCATGATCAGCGCCAGGTCGTCCTGGTTGGCGAGCATCAGGTCGTTGAGCTTGCGCAGGATGGCCGAGCGCTCCTTGGCCGGGCGCCTGGCCCAGGCGCGCTGCGCGACTTCGGCGGCGGCGATGGCGCGCACGGTCTCGGCGGTGCCGCACATCGGCACGCTGCCGATGTCCTGGCCGTTGGCAGGATTGCTCACGGGAATGGTCTGGCGGTCGTCCGCATCGACCCATTC
>NZ_JBFUCI010000070.1:0-19712 GCF_056405335.1 Variovorax sp. P1_H12_2 | reverse complement strand
GGTCGGATTCGTGCTGACCAACGTGGGGCTCGAGGCCGGCGTCTCGCTGCAAGGAGCCAAGATCAGCAGGATCAACCTGTGATGCGTTTAGCGTGTGACGAAGCGCAGCGGGCGGCGCCCGTACCGTTTCCGTCTTGAACATGCAGGCGGCCTCCGGCGTCCTGTTCATGACCCCGCGGTTCCACGCGCCAGACAGAACAGCGTCACGTCGTCATGCGCCTCGAACGCGCCCACATGCTCCGCCAGTTGCGTGCGCACGCTGTCGACCGTTTCCTGCGCAGAGCCGGCTTGGCGGGCAAGCGCGTGCCCCAGTGCCTCTTCGCCAAAGGGCCCCGACACCCCCCGCGCCTCGGAGGCCCCATCGGTGTACAGGAGCAGCCTGGCGCCAGGCTGCATCGTGAAGGTCTGAACCGTGCAGCGTTTGCCGGCCAGCAGCCCCACCGCCGGCCCTGTGATGTCGAGCCGCGTGATGGTGCCGCCTTCGGCTTGCTGCACGAACGGCGCTTCATGGCCGGCATTGAGGTAGTGCATGCGCCCGCTGTCGGGCTCCAGCAGTGCGAAGAACAAGGTGGCGAACATGTTCTCGTGCCCGTGCACGGTGGCGATGTAGTCATTGGCGAACGCCACGCTGCGCACGAGCGTCGCGGGAGGAGATTCCTCGAGCGTCGCCTGGCAGGCCATCGCGCGCAGCAGCGTGCGGAACAGCGCCATGTAGAGCGCCGCACCCACGCCCTTGTCGCACACGTCGGCGACCACGAGAGCGAGCGCGCCTCCGGGCAGCGAATAGGCATCGTAGAAGTCGCCGCCGACCTGTCGGGCCGGCGTACAGCTGGCGCCCAGCGACCATCCCGCCAGGCTCGGCAGCTCCGCGGGCAGGAAGCCCTGCTGGATCCGCTGGCCGATCTCCAATTCGCGTGAGAGCGCCTGCAGCAGCTGGCTCTTTTGATCCTGCAGGCGCTTCTTGGCCAGCGACGATTCGACGCGCGCCTGCAGCACCACGGGGTTGAAGGGCTTGGGCAGGTAGTCGTCGGCCCCCAGCTCGAGGCAACGCACGACGCTCTCGCTCTCGTCGATGGCCGAGACCATCACCACGGGCAACTGCGCCGTCAGGGGGTCGGCCCGGATGCGTCGCAGGGTTTCGTAGCCGTCCAACTCGGGCATGGTGATGTCCAGCAGCACCAGGTCCCAGTCCTGCTGACGCAGCTTGTCGAGTGCATCGCGTCCGTTGACGGCGATGCCCGCCTCGTGGCCCAGGCGTTGGACGCGGCGTGCCAGGAGGTCGCGATTGAGCTCGAGGTCGTCGACCACCAGGATGCGCATCGGGCGTTCCACGTGCTCCGTCGGCGTCAGCTTGGAAAGCATGCCAGGGGCCCTCTTGATGTCAGCCGCGCCCTCAGGCTGCGACAGCTTCGAGGCGTTCGCGATGGGCATCGAGCAGCGCGTGAAGGTAGGGCATTTGCTGCAAGGCGGCTTGCTCGCCCTCTTCGATGATGTGGGGCACCTTGTCGGTGTCGAACAGGCGCACGCGTTGCTTGAACTGCGGCAGGATCAGGATCAGTTCCGAGTGGTGCGCCGCGCTCTGGAAGGCCAGGCGTGACTTGAGCAGATTGTTCGCGAGGATCGCGCTGAGCTGGGCCGCAAAGCGCCCGGCACTGCGGATGTTCTCCTGGTACGGGCTCTCGAAGCCCACCGCGACGATCACGCGGCTGCCGTTCTTCATCGCCACGCTGATCGGCAGCGGGTCGGCCAGGTAGCCGTCGATCAGAAGCCGGCCGTCCAGCTTCACGGGCCGGAACGCCAGGGGCAGCGAAACGCTGGCGCGAATCGCATCGACCAGGTCGCCACGGGTGATGTCGACCAGTTCGCCGTTCTGGAAGTCGGTGGCCGTGATGTGGAGCGGAATCGGCGTGTCCTCGATGCGCCGTTGCCCGAACACGTCGCGAAAGGCCGAGAGCATCGGGCCATCGTCGCGCAAGCCGAAACTGTCCGGCCGAAAACCGAAGAGCTTGGGGGCCAGCAGGCGCAGAACGCCCATGTTGCTGCGCTTGGAAGTCATCTTGCGGGTCCAGGTACGCAGGGTGATGTCCGTCATCCTGGCGGCGTCGAAACCGAGGGCCACCCCGGCCGCGAACAAGGCGCCGCCGCTGCAGCCGACCACGCGTTCGATGCCTATGCCCGCGTCGGTGAGCGCCTTGACCACACCGATGGCGGCCGCGCACTTGACGCTGCCCGAGCCGATCACCAGCGTGACCGCAGGCCCCTGAACCGGCGCGCGTTTCATGCGGCCTCCGCGAAGCTCTCCACCGCGTGGCGCACGTCGGGGAAGATGTTGAGAATGCTGGTGAAGCCGGAGATCTCGAGCACCCGCTGGACCTGAGGCTGCACCGCAGCCACACGCAGGTCGCCGCCGGCGAGGCGACAGCTCTTGACGGTGCCAAGCAGGGATCTCAGGCCGGCGCTGCTGGTGTAGTTCACCAGCGAGAAATCGGCCACCAGACGGACGTTGCCCCGGGAAATCGACTCCGCAAAGAGCTGGGTCAATTCGTCGGCGTTGAAGCTGTCGACGCTGCCTGTGATGGCCAGGACGA
The DNA here is from genome assembly GCF_056405335.1 of Variovorax sp. P1_H12_2. Classification (NCBI taxonomy): domain Bacteria; kingdom Pseudomonadati; phylum Pseudomonadota; class Betaproteobacteria; order Burkholderiales; family Comamonadaceae; genus Variovorax; species Variovorax sp. P1_H12_2. The sequence goes on along the minus strand of NZ_JBFUCI010000070.1, from coordinate 17,124 downwards.
ATATGGTGTCGTGTTGTGTGATGGCGATCTGCATGTGCTTTCTCCAGGGTCAGTGTGATGCGGGCGGCACCAGGTCTTTTTCGATGGTGAGGACGTTGCCTCGGAGCGGGTGGCGTTGGTAGTGCTGGCGGTCGGAGAGTTGTCGGATCAGGTGCACGCCCAAGCCGCCGAGTTCGCGCGCCTCGGCCGCGGCGGTAGCGTCCACGGGCGCTACCGACAGCGGGTCGAACGGCCTGCCCCGGTCTTCCAGCGTCAACTCGATGCGGCGTGGACCGCCCTCATTCACGATACGGACCGCCAGCGTCAGCGGACCACCCTGGCCTGCCGGATAGGCGTGGTGCATGACGTTGACGCAGGCCTCCTCGACGATGAGCTGAAGGTCATGGCGCGTCGGGTCGTCGATCCGCTCGCGACTGCACATGGCGGCAACCAGGGCCAGCAGAGCCGGCAGGTTGGCGAGCTCGGCGCCGCACGCGATGCGTTCGATCGCGCCAGCGGGCGCGGTGCGCGGTTCCGTCATGCGCTGCGCTCCGAGGCTGCATCCGGCGGCGGTGGCTTGGGCGCGTCTTCTGGTATCGACTCAGGCCGTTGCGAAGGGACCGGCTGAGGCAGCCGGACGGTGAAGCAGGAGCCCGCGCCGGGCGTACTGGTGACCTCGATGTCTCCGCCCATCAGGCGACACACGCGGCGGCTGATCGCCAAGCCCAGGCCGCTGCCACCGAAGGCACGCGTCGTGCCCTCGTCGGCCTGCAGGAATGGCTGAAAGAGCTTGCCGATCTCCGCCGGGCTCAGGCCGATGCCGGTGTCTTCGACATCGAAGCGCACTTCCAGCACGCCGGGTGGTCGCTCGCGCGTGGAAGCGCGCAGCTGTACGTTCCCGTGGGCCGTGAACTTGGCCGCGTTCGACACCAGCGCGACCAGCACTTGCCGCAGGCGCAGCGCATCCACATGGACCAGCGCCAGGTCCGGCTGGACGTCGACCCGCATGCGATTCCCGTTCGCCATCAGCATCGGCTGCGCGGCGGCCTCGACGGACGACAGCAGGCCGCGCAGGTCGCAGTCCTCGAGGTTGAGCTGGACCTGGCTGGCGTCGAGCCGGGTCAGGTCGAGCACGGCGTTGATCATCGACAGCAGATCCTTCGCCGCATGCTTGATGCGGCCCAGGTCGTCGCGGGCCGCGGGCGGCGTGCTGTCGGCCAGTTCTTCTTCGAGCAGCTCGGCGTAGCCGATCACGGCGTTGAGCGGCGTTCGCAGCTCATGGCTCATGTTCGCCATGAAGGCGCTCTTGGCCTTGTTGGCCGACTCCGCCTCCTGTCGCGCTTTTTCGAGATGCAAGGCCTGGGCTTCGATCTCGCGATTGCGCTCTTCCAATGCCGCGCGCGTCCTGGCGGTGCGCAGCGATTCGGCGTGAATCGCATGGCCGAAGAGCGACAGGTAGAGGGCCGCGGCCACGGCCGACAACGAGATGGTCAGCAACGAGGTGTCCGGACGGACTTCGAAGCCGGTGGCGGCAGCGCCCGTCAGGATGCCGATCGCCATGGCCATCAGGCCGCGCAACGCATGGCGCGCCCCGCCTGAACCGAAATTCGATGCATACATGGCGCCCCCCAGGGCGACGATGATCCACGGGTTGAAGCCCGAGAGTCCGCCGTAGGCTCCCATCAGGAACGAGTCGACCAGCAAGGCGCGCATCTCGCTGCGCCGGCTGTCGACGGCTCGGCAGCTCAGCCGGTAGGCGAGATGCGGCCATGTCAGCATCACCACCACCGCTCCCCACAGCGCGATCGGCGGCTGCGTCGTGAACACCGAGCCGAGCAACAGGCCGGCGGCCAGGTGGGCGCCGATGCGCACCGGGTAGTTCACGCGCACGCCGCCGTACAGGCGTCGTGGCGCAGCCGCAACGTCGTTGGCCGTGCGCGGCGAATCGGGATCGCAATCGCATCCCGTCGGCGCAGGCATGCCGGGCAGCGCCGTCACAGGAGACCCTCGATCTTCACTAGCAATCGCTCGAGTTCGATCGGCTTGGTGTCGAAATCGTCCCGGTTGAGCTCGTTGTCCTCGACCAGCAGGATCTTCGTCATGTCAATCCGCGGCGGCGTGGTCGACGAGGGGCAAGGTCGCGAGCACGGCGGCGCGAAACTGGCTGCCCTCGCCGGGCGTGCTGACGGCGGTCACGTCGCCGCCCAGCAGGCGGCACAGACGGCGGCTGATGGCCAAGCCCAGGCCCGTGCCGCCGTACTTTCGCGTCGTCTCGGAGTCAGCCTGCACGAAGGGCTGGAACAGCCGGCCCAGCTGCGAAGGGGTCATGCCGATGCCGGTGTCGCTGACCTCGAACACCACGATGGATTGGCCGCCCGCGTCGAGGCCGCCGGTGGTCTTGATCGAGATGCTGCCGTCGCTGGTGAACTTGGCCGCGTTCGACACCAGGTTGATCAGCACCTGTCGCAGCTTCGTCAAGTCCGACTGCACCTGGCCCAGCCCCTGCGCGCAATGCACCTGCAGGCGGTTGCGGTTGACCGCAAGCAGGGGCTGAGTGGTCGAGACCACCTGGTCCAGCAGTTCGGCCAGTTCGAAGGTCTCGACATGCAATTCGATCTTGTCCGCTTCGATCTTCGAGAGATCGAGCACATCGTTGATCATCTGCAGCAGATGCCGCGCGGCCCCCTTGATACGGCCCAGGTCGGCGAGCGAGGTGTCGGTCTCGCCGCGATCGGCGAAGTCTTCCTCCAGCATCTCGGTATAGCCGATCACGGCATTGAGCGGCGTGCGCAGCTCGTGGCTCATGTTCGCCAGGAAGGCGCTCTTGGTGCGGTTTGCGGCCTCTGCCTGCTCGCGGGCCCGCTCGGCGATCGCCCGCGCCTGCTCGAGATCCGCCTTCTGCTGCTCGATGACCTGGTTGCGCGCGTGAACCTCCCGCTTGGCGCCAATGGCCTGGCGCGTCTGGAAATGAGACGCCAGGCCGAACGCGGAGGTGTAGGTGACGACGGCGAGCGCCGTCATCGCGTGCGCCAGCAGCGGCACCGGCAACACGGCGAACCCGGCGTAGAGCCCCATGGTCAGGACCCCGAGCGCGAAGCACCCGGCGCCGATCAAGCCCAGGCGCAGCCCGCCGATGCTCAGGTTGGCGGCGTTGATGGCGGTGAAGGACACCACGCAGATCCACAGATCGAGGCCGGTCAGCAGCGTGAACGCGCCCATGAGGAAGCTGTCGACCAGCAAGTTCCGCCGCTCGGCGGCCTTGCTGTCGCGCGCGCGGCACGCCACCAGATAGGCCAGATGCGGCCACAGCAAGGCCGTGCCGCAGATCAGCACCAGGGCGCCGACGGGCATGGCCCGCAGCTGCAGCACCGAGAGCGCCACCGCGCCGAAGAAGCCCTGCCCCAGCACGCGCAGCCCGTAGTCCAGGCGCACGGTGGGGTGCACGCGACGGGGCGAGCCCGGGGGTGGAAGGTCTTGCAAGGCGGTATCGGCGCGAGTGGTCATGTCGGTGTCGTGGTGGGTCGGAGCGTCCGGACGATGACTTCGTCGGTCGACAGCGCGCCGGTGTCGCACATGAGGCCGATGCCGCCGGTGTTCAGCGCCTCGGGGCCGGCATCACCGACCGTGAACAGCAGGCTGTCGTCGACCCAGGCGCGCAGCGTCGTGCCGAGCACCTCGATCCTGAGCTTGCAGGGGTGCGCTGCGCGCCACGCGAACGGCGCGCTCGCGAGCGTCTGCGGCGTGTTGCGCATCCGCACCAGGCTGACACGATCGCCGCCGGCGCTGCCCGTGCCGACGCCGCGGTCGAACACCAGCCCATACCAGCGCCTCAATCCCTGGACGCGTGCGAGCAGGCCCCAGCTGCGGCCCAGATGCGGCGTCACGGTCGACTCGACGGCGTAGTCGTGCCAGTCGCGCGTGCCCTGCACCACCATCCCGACGCCGTCCGACTGCGACAGCCGGAACGCCTCCCAGCGCGGGCTGCACGTGAAGTGCGTTGCCGCGTCGGCCCAGGCCTTGAACCACATCCGGCCCGGGCCGTCGGGGCGGCGCAACACCAGCTCCGGGGCGCCCTTCCAGTCCAGCGCGTGCAGCAGCACGCGGCCGTCGAGGCGCGCGACGGGCGATTGCAGCTCCAGGCCGATGTCATAGGTCGGCAGCCCCTTCAGGTCGGGCACGGTCCAGCGCAGCTCGGCCTGTCCGCCGGGCTGCAACAGCACGCTCGGGCCGGAGATCGTCACGACCCGGTCGTGGGCGTCGTAGTGGCCCAGGCTCAGCGCGACCCGGACCGACGCGGTGTTGTCGGTCGCTGCCGAGACGCTGGCGCGCAGGTGCTGGCCCGGGTACAGCGTCGGGCAGGCCACCAGCTCGTAGGCCGGCATGCCGAACACCTCGGGGTGGATGAAGGTCGGCGTGCTGATGCGCGCCACGCGGCCCGCGCTCAGCGCGGCGTAGCGCACCTCGAGCGCACGGCCGTCGTCGACCGCGACGTTCCGCAGCGCCAGCGGGTGCACCAGGCTCGGGTCGCCGGCGCTGACGTGAAAGCCCTGCACGCTGCCGGGGAACGCGAAGCTGAAGCGCGCGCCGTCCTTGGGCCGGGCGGGGGCGCTGGCGCCGGCGAGGCGGTGACCGGCATCGATCAGACGCCAGCTTTCCTGGACCGCGTCGGTGATCGCGCCGCCTCCGTCGCCGGCGGACAGGTACATCCGGTCGGCGACCGGGCCGCGCCAGTCGGCGCCGTTGTCGATGCCGGCCAGCCCGCCGCGTATGCCCATCAGACAGCCGACGTTGCCGGCGTTGCAGTCGGTGTCCCAGCCGGCGGTGCACGAGATCGACAGCGCCTCGTCGAAGCTGTGCTGGCCGTAGAGCAGCGACAGGATGACCAATGCATGGTTGGGCACGACATGGCACAGCCCCTCGAAGCGGTCGTAGCCGTATTGCGCGGCGATGCGCTCGCGCGTCGAACGCCAGTCCTTGGCCGCGTCTTGCGCGTGCCAGCGGCGCACATCGTCGACCACCTTGCGGATGGTCGAATCGGCCGGTATCGCGGCCAGGCCGGTGTCGATCAGCTGGTCCATGTCGCGCTCGACGAAGGCCTGCGCCTCCATGGCCGCGATCAGCTGCGCCGCGTGAACCGCGATGCCGTCGTGGCTGACGCGCGCCGCCTGGCCGGCCAGCCTGGCGGCGAGCGCCGGGTTGCCAGGGGCGGCCATTGCCCAGCCGTCGATGAAGATCTGCGCGCCGATCTGCTCGGCTGCGGCCTTGCCATTCATCGCGATCGAACCGCTCTCCGGCGCCGGCACGCCCGAGTCCAGGCGCATGAACGCGGTGTGCTCGGTCGAATTGCCCGGGCCGCCCCACCACAGCACCGTGCGCTCCCTGACGACGTAGTTGAGCCAGGTCTGGCCGACCTGCCGCGCGCTCAGTTCGGCCGTGTAGCCGTGGTCCTCGAGGGCCCGCGCGAACACGAAGGTGCCGGCAATGTCGTCGTCGGTGACGACCAGCAGGTTGTTGCGCAGCGCCACGCCCTCGCGGTCGTGGACGTAGTAGCGGATGTCGCCGAGCTTGGCCGCGATGTCTTCATAGGACCAGCCTTCGAACGGCCGCCCGAGGTAGACGCCGATCAACTTGCCGAGCACGCCGCTGTAGACGCGTTCGGCATAGTCATGGGGAATCTCCCCGACTTGTTTCATCGCGATATCGCCCTTCTTCTCATGGAAGGGCGGCCGGCCGGCCGACAAGGGTCAGGTCGAGTCGCGCATCACCAGCTGGTAGGGCATTTCGATGCTGCGGYCCGGGCGCTCGGCCGCGTTCTCGTCGAGCCGGGCAATCAACATTTCGGCGGCCATGCGGCCCACCGCCGGCTCGAAGCGGTGCACCGTTGTCAGCGTCGGAAACATCAGCGTCGCGGCCGGAATGTCGTCGAAGCCGGCCACCGCAATATCCTCCGGGATGCGCAGGCCGACAGCGCGGATCGCCGCCATCGCGCCGATCGCGAGCAGGTCGTTGGCCGCGAACACCGCGCTGCAGCGCGGCCGCTGCGCGAGGAATGCCGTCATCGCCCGTACGCCGTCCTCCTGCACGAAGCCGTCGGCCGGGATCTCGATCGGACGCAGCCCCGCATCCTTCATCGCACTGCGGTAGCCCCGGCGCCGTTCCTCGCCCGGCCCGAGTGCGGGCGAGATCATCGCGATGTGCCGGTGCTCCTTGGCGATGAGCGCCTGCGTCATGGCCCGGGCGGCACCCGCGTTGTCGACATAGAGCTTGTCGATCGGCGTCGACGCCTTGCGCACCGGGCTTCCGATCAGCACGAGCGCGGTGCCGCGCTGGGCCAGGCCGGCCAGCTCCGCTTCGGCCACATGGAAGAACGACGCGAGCACGCCATCGACATGGCCCTGCAGCAGCCAGCGCAGCGCCTTGCACTCGCGCTCCGGATTGCCATCGGTGTCGAAGACCATCACGTCGTAGCCGGCCGCCTCGGACACCGCCTGGAAACCGCGCACCATCGCCGGATAGGTGGGGTTCGTGATGTCCGGGACGATGCACGCGAGCGTGTGCGAGCGGGTCGCCTGCAGATTCTGCGCGATGCGGTTCGGCACATAGCCGAGGCGCTGCGCGGCTTCCATGATGCGCTCGCGGGCATCCGCCGAGACCGCCGGCACGTCGCCATGTCGAAGCACCAGCGAGACCGCGGTCTGCGACAGGCCGGTGGCCGCCGCGATATCTTGCTGCGTCGGCCGGCGAAGCGGCACCCGCGGCCTCTTGCCCGTGGGGTCCGGTTCGGCGCCCCCCGTGCCTGCTGCCATCCGCGATTTCCTTGTCATCTGCGACGACTATACGTGCAGCCGCCCGAGCGTCATCGGGCCCCGTAGACACGGCCGGGACGCGGGAGTTTGCGGACTTGGTCGGGGACATAATACGTATTATTACATCCAAGGTATGCAATGCAAAGACGTACGGTCGCCGGCATGTCGCTTCTGCGCGGGAACATCTCCGGGAACAGCGTCAGCGACGGGCCGTTCATCGACGCGAGAAGTGGATCAAGGATCGGACCGGCCGCGAGCTGGACCAGGGCCTGCTCACAGGCCTAGGCTGAATCGCGCAGGACCAGCTGGAAAGGCAGTTCAAAGGCACGGCCCGGCCTGTCCCCATCGGGGCCGTCCAATCGTGCGATCAGCAACTCGGCTGCAAAGCGGCCAATGGCCTGTTCGGATCGGCGCACCGTGGTCAACGCCGGATGCAGCAATTGCGCGGAGGGAATGTCGTCGAAGCCGGCCACCGCGACGTCGTCCGGAATACGTCGCCCTGCCGCGCGCAGCGCTGCCATGGCGCCGATGGCCAGGAGGTCGTTGGCCGCGAACACGGCGCTGCATGAGAAGTCGCCAGCCAGTTCGGTGGCCATGGCGCGCGCGCCTGCGGCTTGCGTGAAGTCATCGGCGACGATGCTGCAGGCCACAAGCCCGGCTTCCTGCATGGCGGCCTGAAAGCCGCGTTGGCGCTCCGCCCCCGGGCCTTTCGGGCAGGACAGCATGGCGATGCGTCGGTGCCCCTTGTCGATCAGGACCTGCGTCATGGCCTGCGACGCCGCCGCGTTGTCGATATAGACCTTGTCGATGTCGTCGCGGGCCGGCCTGGCCTCGCTTTCCACCAGAACCACGGCAATGCGCCCGCGCACGGCCTCCAACAGCTCGGCTTCGTCGATGTGGAAGAACAGCGCCAGCACGCCGTCCACATGCCCCTGCGACAGCCACCGAAGCGCCCGCTGCTCGCGCTCGAGGGTGCCGTCGGTGTCGAAGATCATGGTGTCGTATCCCGCCGCGTCGGCGGCGGACTGGAACCCCCGCACCAGGGACGGATAGATCGGGTTCGTGATGTCCGGAACGATGCAAGCCAGCGTGCGCGTGCGCGCAGACTGAAGATTCCGGGCCATGCGGTTGGGGACATAACCGAGCCGCTCGGCGGTCTGCAGTATGCGCTCGCGCGCCTCCCCGGACACCGTGCACGGCTCCACGTGGTTGAGCACCAGGGACACGGCGGTTTGCGACATGCCCGTGGCAACGGCGATGTCGCGCTGCGTGGGCCGTCGCAGGRCCATCGTGGGCGCCCTGGCCTTGCCGACGGAGGCCGCCGGGGGACTGGCCACAGCGGGCGCTGACTTGCCGGTCGTTCGATTCTTCATGCTTGATCGCCATCCATAATACGTATCAACTTGCTCCAGGTTCGAAGACTGCGGGGCATCGGTCCGGATGATGCCCCGAACACGGTTTCCACCATGAACATCTCGCGTCGCGCATTCGCACTGTCGGGCCTGGGCACCGCTTCGCTCACAGTCGCCCCCCGCCTTCGCGCCCAGACCCGCGCCGGCAATCTCACCATCCTCGTGGCGCAACCCGCGGGCGGCATCACGGATGTATTCGCGCGCGCCGTCGCTCCGGCGCTGGGCCAGGGGCTCGGGCGTGTCGCGGTGGTGGAGAACGTCACCGGAGCGAGCGGCTCCATCGCCGCCAGCCGCTTGCTGGCGGCCGCGCCCGACGGCACCACGCTCTTCGTGGGGTCGCCCTCCGAGACCGTACTCGCACCGCTCACCCTGCGCGCCGTCCGATACAAATCCAGGGACTTCCGGCTCTTGGGCCTGATCAACGATTCGCCGTTGGCGCTGTACGCGCGCAGCGACTTGCCCGCGAACAACCTGGACGAACTCGTCGCACTGGCGCGCCGCGGTGGCGACAGGCCCCTGAGCTACGGCAGTACAGGCCAGGGCTCATTGTTCCACCTCGTGACGGAGATGTTGCTGTCCACCACGGGCATCGAGGCCACGCATGTGCCTTACCGTGGCGGCCTGCCCATGTTGAACGACCTTCAGGGCGGCATCATCGACTTCACGATCCTGCCCGTGGACGCACTTCTGGGAGGCATGGTCGCTGGCGGCAAGATGAAGGTGCTGGGCGTCACGTCTGCGCAGCGGCTCGCCCGGTTCCCCGCCGCCGCGACCTTCGATGAAAGCAGATCGGCGCCTGCCGTCGGTCGCCCGAGCATCTGGGTCGGCGTACTGGTGCCGGCCGCGATGAGCGAAAGCGCCAGTGTGCAGCTGCACAAGGTCGTCACGGACGCGCTCGGCAACTCGGACGTACGCAAGGCCATCGATGCCGCCGGGGGTGCCGTGCCCTCCCCGATGTCGCTGGTCGACGCCGCACGCTTCTACGCCGCAGACGGCGTGAAGCTGCAGGCGCTGGCAAAGGCGGCGCGCGTCGAGCCCATGTAGTCGTCGAGCCGGCTTGAGCCGGCCCCGGCGCTATCCGCAAACACCAAGGCGCTTTTCGAGGGCAGTGATCGCCCCTGCCAACAGCGCCTGGGCCATGCTGGCGTGGCGGTCTGGCACCGGGTGGTCAAGCGCGACCACGTGTGGCATCGAATGATCTGAACGCTTGCGAAAGGGGCGCCCGATGATCTGTGCGATGTGGACGGCCGAAACCGCTCCTGGCGCCGAGCGATCGGAATGACGTTCAGCGCTCGCGCGCGGGCTCGCGCCGCGCATAGAACTCCGCGACGCCGTCGAGTTCCTGTGCCGTCAAGGGCCGCACCATGTTGCGCATCTGGCCGAAGCTGTCGTTGCGGCGATCGCCCGACGCGAAGGCTTTGAGCTCCTTCAACAGATACTCCTTCGGCATCCCTTCCAACCACGGCGCGCCCAGCTTGTGGTCGATGCCGCCATGGCACGCAACGCAAGGCACGATGTTTCGCAGCGGGTCACCCACGCGCACCAACGCCGGTGCACCCGGTTCGTTGGCATGCACCGGAGCCGCGCGCGCCTTGGGCAGCGAGTCGTAGTACGCGGCGACGTCCTGGATGTCCCGCTCCGACAGCTTGTTGGCGATGGACTGCATGAACGCGCTGGCCCGGTTGCCGCGCTTGTAGTCATGCAACTGCTTGATGATGACCTCCGGATACTGCCCGGCCAGGTTGGGCGAACCCCCATCGCTCATGCCCTGCGCGCCATGGCACATGCTGCATTGCTGGATGGCGATGGTCGCTCCGCGGCCAGTCGCATCGCCTTCGCCGGGGCGCCCCATGGCGTTGGTCAGTATGACGCTGGTCGTCCCGGCGCCCGGCTTCGGCCATTCCTTCGCGGCCGTCCATTCGCGGGGCACGCCTGCCGCACGGCAGATGCTGTCCCAGACGCTCTTGGCGGTGAAGTCACCGTGCCTTGACGGCAGCCACACGAAGCCCACGAGCAGCGTCGCCGCGGTGAGCGCCACGAGGCCCAGCACGCTCCACCGAAACCATCGGTTGCTCCAGGCGAACATTCTGGCTTCCTGCATCATCGGCCCCCAATGGGAACGACGGGGACCGAGGCGTTCTCGAGCATCGCCAGCTGCGCGATCGGAAAGCCGTAGTTCACGACCGTGAGGGCGATCATCAGCGAGACCCAAAGTGCGAAGCCGTTCAATGCCACTGGCGTGGACGCAGGCATATGGACCGGCGTGCTGAAGGTGTAGGGTGCAGGGGGTGCTTCGCTCCTGCCCGCGCGCGCCAAGATGTAGATGAAGAGCAGAGCGGACAGCACCAGCATCAGGCCGCCGAGGGTGCCCGCCACGAGTGTCCACCCCTGATTGCTGAGCGCAGGATTCGAAAAGTCGAAGTACGCCATGCGCCGTGGCTGCCCGAGCAAGCCGACCCAGTGCCACGGCATGGTCATCACCATCATTCCGACAAACCACAGCCAAAGTTGCGTCTTCAAGAGGCCTGCAGGCAGCGGCTTGCAGCCGGTGACTTGCGGCCACAGGTCATAGGCCACCACGAAGTACATGATGACGATGGCGCCCGCGAAGATCAGGTGGAAGTGCCCCGTGACCCACTGCGTGTTGTGGATCGTCTCGTTGAGCTGGAAGCTCATGTTGATGAGCCCACCCGCACCGCCGAAGCCCAGCATGATGAAGGAGAAGGTGACGGCCAGCATCATCGGATTGTCCCAAGGCAACGCCTTCACCCATCCGAAAATTCCCTTGCCGCCGCGCAAGCGTGCCGCAATCTCAACTGACGCCACGATGGTGAACACAGTCAGGAAAGTAGGCACCGCGACCATCGCCGTGAACACCGCATGCAGGAACTTGAACCCAGCGCCGACCTGCGGGTCGGCAAAGAGGTGATGGATGCCGATGGGCATCGAGAACACGAGGAAGAGCACGAACGCGACGCGTCCCATCGTGTCGCTGTACAACCGTCCGCCAATGGCGCGCGGCACGATCGTGTAGAACGCGATGTAGGCCRGCATCAGCCAGAAGTACACGATGGCGTGCAGTGTCCATGAGAAGAACACGCGCGCCAGTGCGACATTGATGGTATCCGTCAGACCGATCGCAGCGGGCAGGATCAGCAGAAGAATCTCGACTGCCGCACCCACCGATGTCCACGCCCACAGGTAGGCGCCGGCCACGTTTCCGAACATCGCCAGCGGTACCGCCGTGCCGGCGTTCTTCTTCTTCCAGGCCCGCAGGTTGATCGCCATGAGCGCGACCCAGATCCACGAGCCGACCACCACCAGCACGACGCCGAGGTAGTAGAACGGACTGCCGATCATCGGCGGGTAGAAGGTGTAGAGCACCGAAGCAAGGCCCAGCGCGACCGGCGTTGCCGCGATCACGGTGCCGACGACCACCAGCCAGAAGCCGGCCCATGCCCAGCGCAGGCCGACGAGCGGCTGCTTCAGCGCCAGCTCGCTGACGGCGTAGCCGAAGCCCATGGCCACCAGCGTCGGGAAGACGTATCCCATCACCGTGCCGTGCGCGGTCACCGACCGGTAGTAGTGTTCCGGGTCGCCCACCCAGGCGCTCAGCGGGCTGCGCACGAACATCTGCCATTCCCCCAGGAGGATCGCCGCGCCGAAGGCGATGAAGGCGATCCAGAAGTGCGCCAGAACGAGTTTCTTAGCGAGGAACACAGCTCATCCTCTCTGCGCCCTTGGCCTTGGCAAGGAATTCGTCGGCCGGCAGCACGTGCACACGACCCCACATCGCCTCGTGGCCCGTGCCGCAATATTCGTGGCAAGGCATCAGGCGCTCGCCAGCCTCGTCGAAGGTGGCGGTGAAGGTCGCGACGAATCCCGGAATCAGCATCACGTTGGCGTTGGTCTTGTCGACGACAAAGCCATGGATGGCATCGGCACTGGTCGCGCGAAAAGTGACCGGCACACCGGCCGGAACGACCAGGCACTGTGGTTCGAAGGAATACTGCTGTGCGACGAGCCGCACCATGACCTTGCCGTTCGCATCGACCGTGGTGCCCAGGTTGTTCTCGACGAACTCGCCCGACACGTGCAGCGTGCGCGGATCGACCGTCTCCACGCGGGACGGTGGCATCGACGCCCAATGCAGTCCGGTGAAGATCATCATCGCGAGCAGCAGGGCGATGATGAGCATCACGATGATCGCCCAGCGCCTTTCCGCCCCGGCTGCAACGGCCTCCGATGCGTGCGACGCGCCGGCGTTCATCGAGGTCACTGGATGGCTCCTCGCGGCATGTAGACCAGAAAGTAGAAGAGCAAGACGATGGCGACCACGATGAAGGTGGCGAGCCCGACGACGGCGAAAGTGCCCGCCGGTCCACGCGCGACGATGTCATCGATACGCGCCTCCATACGCGCCTCCTCTTGCGCCAGGTCGGCCCGATCGGCCGCAGTCGGAAGATCGTTGTGGGTTGCCATTGCGCGGACCTTCGTTGCTGCTATTCGGGGACGAGCGTGCGCAGTCCGCTGACGTCGACGGCGGTCACCGGCGTCCCGCTGTTCTCCCACGCGACGCGGATATAGGTCACTACCGCCGCCACCTCGTCGTCGTTGAGGATATGCGAGAAGGGCGGCATGCCGTGCGGCTTCGGGTTTCGCTTCGTGCCGGGCGCATAGCCGCCGTTCAGCACCATGCGGATCGAGTTCACCGGGGAACTCATCGTGATCGATTGGTTGCCGGCGAGCGGCGGAAACTGGGGCGGGTGGCCCTTGCCTTCCTCGCCGTGGCACATGAAGCACTGCGTCGCGTAGATCTTGCGGCCGAGTTCCATCACGTTCGGGCTCACCAGCCGCGCGCTGCTCGTCGGCGGTGGTTCAGCGTCGCGCTGCGGAAGCTCCTTCAAATAGACCGCCATCGCCTCGACATCCAGGTCGGAGAGGTACTGCAGGCTGTTGTAGACCACCTCCGCCATCGGACCGTAGACCGTGGCCCGATCCGAAATGCCGGCCTGCAGGAGGTCGGTGATTTCCTTCAAGCTCCAGTTGCCAAGGCCCGCTTCGCGGTTCGAGGTGAGCGAGGGCGCATACCAGTTCTGGTTGGGGATCATCCCGCCTTCGAACTCCTGCGACGCCTTCGAGCCGCCGAGCTTGTTGATCGCGGTGTGGCACATCGCGCAATGGCCAAGGCCCTCCACCAGATAGGCGCCGCGRTTCCATTGCGCGGACTTGCTCTTGTCCGGTTGGTATTCGCCCTCCTTGAAGTAGAGCGCCCTCCAGCCGATCAGCAGGTCGCGCTGGTTGAACGGGAAGTTCAACTCATGGGGCCGGTTCTTCTGGCTCACCGGCGGCACGGACATCATGAACGCGTAGATGGCGTCCGAGTCCTCGCGCGTCACCTTGGTGTACGAGGCGAAGGGCATCACCGGGTACATCAGGGAGCCATCGCGCGAGACGCCCTGATGCATCATTCGGTAGAAGTCGTCGGCGGTCCAGCGGCCGATGCCGGTTTCATCGTCCGGGGTGACATTGGGAACGAAAAGGTTGCCAAAGGGTGTGGCCATCGCGCGGCCACCCGCGAACTGCTTGCCGCCGGGTGCGGTGTGGCACGCGATGCAATCCCCGGCGCGCGCCAGATACTCGCCCCTGGTGATCGTCTGTGTCGTCGGGCTCGCTTCGATCTTGCCGGGCTCCGTTGGCAGATACCCGGGCATGAAATAGAGGAAGCCGGCGACCAGCACCACCACGACCGCCAACACGGCGAGAAGGAGGTTGCGTGTTCGGCTCTGCATGGAGGCCTACATCTGGCTGCCGCACGACAAAGGCATGCGCTGGAGATTGGACGACGCGGGAGACGCATCGCGCGGCGGATCTCGAGACGAGAGCCATGTCGCCACCGCGTGCACATCCGCTTCTGACAGGCGGTCTGCGATGCGCTTCATGCAATCGGGTTGTGCCGCTTGCCGGCTGCCCGTGCGCCAGCGCGTGAGCTGCGCAACGATGTAAGAGGGGCGCAATCCGACGAGTCCCGGGATGCCCGGCTCCATGCCGGTGAGCCCAGGGCCGTGGCAGGTGATGCAAGGTGGTATCTGCTTGCTCGCATCGCCCGAGATGGCGATCGTCGCGCCGCGCGAGATCACCGACTCTGCGGCGGTCGTCGGTTGCTTCGCTTCGAAGGCTGGCCGCTCTTTTGCGAAGTGCTCGGCGATCTCCCGCAGATAGGAGTCCGGCAGATAGGCGACCAGGTAGTTCATCGGCGGATAGACCCGCTTGCCATCGCGAAAAGCGACCAATTGGTTGTAGAGATAGGCCGCAGGCTTGCCCGCGATGCGGGGAAAGTACTGATCGCTGGTCCCTTGTCCGCTTTGACCGTGGCAGGTGACGCAGCCTTGCACACGCGCTTCCATCGAATCGACGGACTTGAAGGCGGGGATGGCCGGATCCTGCTGCGCCAGGGCGGCGCGGGCCAAAGCCATGATGAACATCGCGGTCGCCAGCAGCATGGCGCGCCTGCGCTTGACCCCGAAGCGTCGCGACGACTGGTGGTCGGGAGCCGAGACCCATCCGTTCACCATGAATTGAGCTGAGGCCATCATCTGTGTCGAGATCCAAGGCATCGTGCTCTCGATGGAACGAGAAGCGGTGAGATACACCTGACGCTGGCAGGGGGAAGAGTCAGCAGAAAAAAATTATCTGTCGATCACGCAGGCGCGCATTGACGTTTGTCAGTTCATGCACAGACGTCCGCGACCTCCTGCACCGGCGCTTGACAGTCATGGCTGACGGTGTGAGTATTCTCACCGTCAATCATGACTGTCAAATCCAAGCCCTCCATCCGCGTGGTTCAGCGCGAAGCCACTCGCCTGCGAATTCTTGATGCGGCGGTAGCCTCCCTGGTCGAGTTGGGCACCGCCGCCACGACGACCGTTGCGGTTCAGCAGCGCGCCGGCGTCAGCCGAGGCGCGCTCCTGCACCACTTTCCGAGCCACGCCGAGATGCTCGCCGCGACGATCGAAGAACTGGTGCGCCGCAACGAGGAGGCGGTGCGCCGGGCGCTCGCTGGCTTGCCCGACGATCTCGAACCGATCGAGCGCGCGACCCGCGCTCTGGCCGACGCCTTCGCACAGCCCGCCTATCTTGCCGAACTGGAGTTGTGGGCGGTGGCCCGAACGGATCCCGCACTGCGCACAGCGCTTCGCGTGGCCGAGCGAGATGCGCGCCGCGACTTCGATCGGGTCGTCGGCGACTTGTTCGCGCCGCTGCGGGACCGTCCTGCATACAGCGCTGTCGTGGCACTGAGCACCGAGTTTCTACGCGGCCTGGCATTGGCCGGCGTATTGCGCGACGACCCTGCCCGACAGGGTCGCCTGCTTGATGACTGGATCGGGGCCGTGCGCGTTCTGCTCGATCGACGGCCCGATCCTCCCCCCGGTCCTCAACCCAGGAGTAGACGATGACTGACTTTCAAACCCTTCGTTATGAGTCGCGCGACCGAAAGGCGTACATCACGCTCTCACGTCCAGAGCGCCTCAACGCCATCGATGACCGCATGCCAGGCGAGATTCGCGCCGCTGTCGAACGTGCCGACAACGACCCCGACGTTCATGTGATTATTTTGAGCGGCGACGGCGACGCATTCTGTGCCGGCTACGACTTGAAGAAGTTCGCCGAAGACGGCAACAGCGAATGGAACCAGACCGGCCCTTCGTGGGATCCGATTCGCGACTATCGTGGCATGCGCCGCAACACGGACGACTTCTTCACGCTGTTCCGTTCATTGACGCCCTCGATCTGCAAGATTCACGGTTATGCCGTCGCCGGCGGCAGCGACATCGCGCTCAGCTGTGACCTTGTGGTGATGGCCGAGGATGCCAAGATCGGCTACATGCCTGCCCGCGTCTGGGGATGCCCAACGACCGCGATGTGGGTCTACCGCCTCGGCGTGGAGCGCGCCAAGCGAATGCTGCTGACAGGCGACAAGATCGACGGCCGTACTGCCGCCGCTTGGGGCCTGGTGCTCGAAGCGGTGCCCGCTGACCAGCTCGACGCCCGCGTCGAAGAGTTGGCCGACCGCATCGCCGGCGTTCCCACCAACCAGCTCGCGATGCAAAAGCTCATGATCAACCAGGCGCTGGACAACATGGGTCTGACGTCGACCCAGACTCTGGCGACGCTGTTCGACGGCATCACCCGCCATTCGGCGGAGGGACGCTGGTTCAAGGAGTTTGCCGAGAAAAAAGGTTTCCACGCCGCAGTGGAGTGGCGCGACTCCGGAAAGCCGATCCCCAATGGCGGGGGCCCGATTCCAGAGAATCTGTCATGAGCACCGCCCTGAAGGCCTCCTGCTGGCCCGCTCCGGGGATTCGACCCCTCACAATGGTCCTATGTGTTCATTTTTTTACAAGCTTGCACGTGCTTTGCTCCAGTGGCCGGAATGCCATCTCCGCAGGAATCGTCGCACGCAGTTTGTAATAGTCCCACGGATATTTCGACTCTTCGGGAGATTTGATCTCCCACAAGTACATGTCGTGCACCATTCGACCGTCCTCCCGAATCTTGCCGTTCGTGGCGAAAATGTCGTTGACGGGGATCTTCTTCATGGCTGCGACCGTGGCCTTGGCCTCATCGGTTCCCGCCGATTGAACACCCTTTAGATAATGCAAGACAGCCGAGTACGTGCCGGCTTGAACCATCGTGGGCATTTTCTTTTTCTGTGCGAGGAATCGCTCTGACCATGCACGTGTTTCGGCATTGCGATCCCAGTAAAAGCCGTCGGTCAGATACATGCCCTTGGTTGACTTCAGGCCCAAGCCGTTTATCTCAGTGATGTGGATCAACGATGCGGCAATGATCTGTTTGGGAGTTACGCCGAAACTCGCGGCCTGTTTGACGAAGTTCGCAGAATCCCCGGCCGCATTGGCCATGCC